>CBDUPU010000208.1:0-4045 GCA_965369185.1 uncultured Rhodospirillales bacterium | reverse complement strand
TGGGTGATCAGGGCCCGGATATCGCTTTCTACGGAAACCAGGCGCTGAATTGGGGGTGCCATACGCGCAAGGTCGCGTTGCATGGCTGTGACCACGCGTTCGACTCTTTCTATGCGCTGGTGGGGACTAAGCAGTTCCTCCTCGAAATAGGTATCGAGATTAAGACCTAGCGAGCCAAGTGCGCCGCCGGGGCTGAGCGATATGGGGCCAGCTGCGGCGAGGGTGTCTATTTGGCCTAATGTTGCGGGTGCTGGAGGAGGAGGGGGGAGTACAGAATCAGACTGGGTAACGGTTTCAGAGGATGCAGTGTCGCTGGCGCCGGGTGACAAAAAGCCGCAGCCTGTTAACGCTAGCAGGCTGATAAGGCAAAAGATGCCAAATAAGTCTTTTCGTTCCCGAAGGCGGCCGGATGGCCGCAGGGCGCCAAATGGCATGGCGTATTCCTGTTAAGTATTTGATCTGCACCCACGAATGGGATAGTCACCCACTTACTAGGGTATGGGTGTTCGCGTGAAGCGTCAATCTAAAGAGAAGAACTTTGTGGAAAGAGTGGGGATAATATGGGGATATTGTGGTGATATTAATGATTTCCCGGATTTGTGTCTGTTTATATTCCCTAATCTCGAAAGTGCCGTGTTTTGTGGGTTTTGTTGGGGGTTTCGTTGGAAAAGAGCCTTTACTCTGCCCCTGAACGACCTTACCTTTTATTGAGCATCTTTTGTTCTCTATAAATCTTCGGGAGTAATATTCGTGTCGGATAGTAGCCAGACTCTTAATAAAAAAGCTGATGAATTAAACGCGCCGGAGGGCGGCAAGGAAGTTACGCTTGATGAAGCGCTTGAGCTTGCGAAGTCACATCATCAGGCAGGTAACTTTACGATTGCAGAGCGTACTTACCGGGATATTTTGAATGCCGTCCCCGATCACTTCCCGACGGTGCATTTTCTCGGGTTGCTGTGTCATCAGCGCGGCAATGATGTGGAGGCGCTTTCCTGTAGCGAAAAGGCGGTCAATGCTGCGCCGGAGAATCCGAATGTCTGGATTAATCACGGCGCAATCCTGATCGCTAATGAGAAGTACATAAAGGCCGTTGAGGCTTTTGACGAGGCCATCAGCATCGAACCGGAATTATACGGGGCCTGGACTAACAAATCCTATGCGCTGTGGCTGCTGGACCGTTTTGAAGAGGCAGAGGAGGCGGCGCTGCAAGCGACGATGCTTGAGCCGGAAAAGGTCGAGGGGTATATTAATCTTGGTATCGCTTTGGGGGCGCAAGAGAAGTTCGATGAGGCCAATAATATCTGGGCGCAGGCAGAGAAGATGGCGCCTGAAGAGGTGAAGATTTATTCGAACTGGTCAAACACATTGCGGTCCATGGGGGCGCTGGAGTCGGCGCGTGAAAAGGCGCAAAGGGCCGTTGAGCTTGAGGCAGACAACCACGAGGCGCTGTGCAATCTGGCAAATGCGCTGCGCGATCTGGGCAAGCTGGAAGATGCGCTGGATGCATATAACAAGGCAACGGATGTTCAGCCCGACTATTATCAAGCCCACGCCAACAAGGCGGCAACGCTTATTGATATGGAGCGCTATCCTGAGGCGATAACCGCCGCAAAGTACGGTATCTCTTTTAATAAAGAATATGCGTTTGCTTATAGCCAGCTCAGTAAAGCGCAGCTCGGTATGGGTGAGTATGGCGAAGCATATGCGGCTGCCGATCAGGCGACGCGCTTTGAGCCGGAAGAGCCGTTGCATTACATTCATATGGCTGAGGCACTTCTTGCGATGGACCGTTATGACGAGGCCGAGGCTGTTGTCGCAAAGGCGATGTCGTTCGATCCCGGGGAGCCGCGCACATTGATTGCGCTTGCTGATGTCCGGCGCGGCCTCGACCAGATAGATGAGGCGATCGAGGCTCTAGATAGTGCGATTTCCAATCATCAGGTGACCCCGGGTCTGTTGCTGAAAAAGGCTATTATCCTGAATTATGCCAGCAGACCGGAGGACGCGCTCGAGGTTATTGAGACGGGATTGGAGATGTTCCCCGGTAATGCCCAGCTTCTTTACACCAAGGCTGACATTCTGCTGACCAGCAACCGGAAGGACGAGGCGCGGGAGATCGTGGAGGCAGCTGGCGCGAGCGGGTCGGAAACAGATAAGATGCTCTATTATATGAATATCGTCTCTTACAAGAACATGACCAAGGACGATGAGGATTTTATCGAATTCAAGAAGTTGATGGAAAATACGGACAAGTACAGTCTCGATATTCAATCCAATCTTCAATTTTCGATGTTCCAGACTCTAGAGCGTATGAAAGAGTATGACGAGGCGTTCGAGTATCTGAAAACAGGCAATGACATGCTGGCGCGTATGCGGAAATACGATCCGAAATCCCGCCCGAATTTTGCCGAATCAATCGCGGAAATTTTTTCTTTGGAGGTGCTTGAGCAGTATAATGGACTCGGGAGCGAATCTGATGTCCCAGTCTTTATTGTAGGCATGCCACGTTCGGGCACGACCCTGACCGAGCAAATTATTTCGTCGCACCACCAGGTGTTCGGTGCTGGTGAGTTGTTTGATATGGGCAATATCATTCGTGACCTCGGGCCTTTGGTGCCGGAAAAGGCGAGGATGATCGGTGATGAGTATGTCAGGCGAATCAAGTTGCGTGACAAGACGGGTGAGGCGCTGCGAATCACTGATAAGATGCCGCCCAATTATCAGCAGATCGGTTTGATCAAGAGCGTGTTGCCAAACGCAAGGATCATTCATTGCCGCCGAAACCCGATGGATAATCTGCTGTCCTGTTACAAGCAAAACTTTGCGCAGGGCCATGTCTGGTCATACGACCTTGAGGGCGCAGCCTATCAGTACATAGAGTATGCCAAGCTGATGGATCATTGGCGTAATGTCTTGCCGGCCGGTAGCTTCCTTGAAATTGATTATGAAGAAACTGTCAGCGACCTTGAAACGCAGGCTCGGCGTCTGATCGATTATGTCGGTCTGGAATGGGACGATGCGTGCCTGAAGCCGCACAAGCAGAAGCGTTCAGTCCTGACGGCCAGTAAAAATCAGGTTATCAAGCCGGTTTACAAAACTTCGGTTGAGGCCTGGCGCCGTTACGAGAAGCAGCTGCAGCCGATGTATGATGTTCTTAACGAGGCCGGCCTTGTGTGAGCGCTACCGCGGCTTTTATTAGTGTTTTCTTGTTAATGAATTATTAGGAGCTTTTGCGTAGAATTTACAATACAGGTTTAAATATCTGCTTTGCTTACGCAATTCTGTTTTTTGGCTCTTTGCCGAGCTGAGAAAAGATGATATGATACGCCTGTGTTTCTGAATTAACCGTTTATGAGGACAGAATGTCTTCATGGTTAACAGGCTCACAAATTTAATGAAGCAAGGAGTGTAGTTAATGAGTCACCTCAACAAGAAAGCCCTCGGTGCAGGGGCGGCGATGGTCGCGCTTAGCGCGTTTGTCCCGAACCTTCAAGTTACCGATAAGCTGGCTGACCTCAATCTGAATCTGATTGGTCAGGCACAGGCGCAGGCAACGAAAACCGCATCGCTCGATTTTTCGGCAGTGGTTTTTAACCCTCTGTCAATTAGTAACCCTACCATTGTTAACTTTGGTAAATTTGCTATCGGCGGTGTCGGTAGTATTACAGTCAAAACTACCGGTGCTACCTCTTCGGTTGGCCAGGTTGTTGTTACGTCAGGTACCAACGGCGTTCTCGCGTTCGGTGCTCCGAAAGGCGCAACGTTCAGCCTTAGCTTGACCAAGTTTGGCGGCGGTAACGACATTTACCTCGCTACGGCTGGTGGCGGCGGCGCGGGTGCTACCGCGTCCAAAACCATGACCGTAACGACGGTTAAAATTGCCGCAACGACGACCAATATGGCAACCAAGGTCGGTGTTTTCAGCACGGCAAACCCGGCTGTTACCGGCTACTCGATTAAAACGACAGCGGCTGCCTCTACTGGTAAAGGCAACGTTGGCGCGACGCTACAGATTGACGGCTCGGAAGTTGTGGGCACGTACACA
>CBDUPU010000207.1:0-4091 GCA_965369185.1 uncultured Rhodospirillales bacterium | reverse complement strand
TCCGCCGTCCCCTGCACCGCAGCGATCGGCCAGTCGACAAGCGGCGACCAGCCTGTTTCCGCCTTGCCGTCAATGCCAAGTCCGGGCGCGGCGTAAGCCGGAAGATTCTGACCGTCAACAATGGCGAAGACCCGCTCCATTCGCAGATAATCATCAGGGCCGGGCAATTTACCGGTAAATAGCGGCGCCGACCAGACCAGCGTCATCAGCGCAAAAACCGCCAGCCATCCGGCCAGCAATATAAAATGCTGGCGACGGGCGGAGTGTGTTGCGCCGCTGCCTGTCACGGGTTAGTCCGGCTTAAAGATTGAATCTACGGTCTTATCAACCCAGCTGCGATTTTCCAGCAGCTTCTGGCGCTGTTCGCCATCAAGAAGCTTATAGGTGTCTTCGTACCACTGGCTGCCCGGATAGTTATGGCCGAGAACTGCAGCAATGCGCGTTGCCTCACCTTTCAGGCCAAGCGTCATATACGCCTCGACCATACGGTGCAGCGCTTCGGGAACATGGGTGGTCGTCTGGTAGTCGGTGACAACGGTACGGAAACGGTTAATCGCGGCATTAAGCTGATTACGGTTCAAATAATAGCGCCCTACTTCCATTTCCTTGCCGGCAAGGTGATCAAGCGTCAGGTCGCGCTTAAAAAAGGCGGCACGGGCATATTCACTATCCGGAAAGCGGCGCACCAGAACGTCAAACGCATCCAGCGCCTGTTCGGTCATGGCCTGATCGCGGGCGACATCGGAAATTTGCTCGTAATAGCTCAGCGCCTTGAGGTAAAGCGCATAATCAATGTCTTCATGGCCGGGGTGCAACTGTGTAAAACGGTCGAGAGCAAGAACGGCCTCATCATAACGCTGGTCCTTGTAGGACGCATAAGCGGCCAGAAGCTCGGCGCGGGTCGCCCACTGGGAATAAGGGTGCAGGCGCTCCACCTCGTCAAAAAGATGGCTTGCCTTACTGTACTCCCCGGCATCGAGCGCAGCAGAGGCCTCGTTGTACAAATCCTCGACCGGACGCTCTTCCACGGACTTTATCTCTTTATCACTTGCGCAACCTGACAGCGCAAAACCGCCAAGCGCGAGGAACAGAACCATGTATTTGAGAGACTTCATCACTTTTCCTGCTTGCTGTCGCTTTATACCTTTTGCATACGCCTAGCATATGCTTTTTCATACCCTATCTGCATACCCTATCTGGCCGCTTGGTAAAAGCCGGCATAAGCAGCCCGTCCCCAGCTTCGGTAAGATGCTTAATAAAATGCCGAAAGGGTCCGGTGCGGCTCGGCACGTCGATAACGTGCATCTTCTACGCTTTTATGCCAGAGAATATGGTCAATATCCATGGGAATCATGTCTTTATGCGCGGCGATCCTTTCAACGAGATAACCGGCGCAGCCCCTGATCTCGATCTCTTCTTCCGTGCCGGAAGGTATCTCCAAACCGCGGGCGATATGGGTGGCCAGCCGGTCGCTATATTCCAGAAGACCATCAACATGGAACACATGCGGCACGGCATTATCAGCAAACATCGTCAAATCGCCGATATCGTGAAACAAGTCACCACCAAACCGGCGAAAAGCGACATGCAAATCGGCAGCGGTAATCTGCGCACGCTTATAAAAAGGGATTTGTTGCCCGCGATACATATGGGTGTCATTGAAATAGCGCAGCCCGGCAAGCATCTCCACCATCAGGTCAGCAGACCCGGCAGCCGCATTTACGAAAGAGAGATAACTACCCCCGTATTTTCCTGCGACCATCGCACCCAGTTCCCGCAACGATCCGGCGCACAGCTCGGCAAAATCATAGCTGTAAGGGCCATGCTCACTCAGCCCGAGCAAACGCACACAATCAGCGCGGCCGAACATTGAAAGCTGCGCCGCCTGTATCGGCTCATATTGTTCAAAATGGTTTTTCAGCCGGAGCGCCAAGGTGAAATAGAGAGAGCCATCCACCAGATCCCAGCCTTCGCACACCATACCTGTTTCATAGCCGGAGCCAAAATTAACGCTGTCGAGGACAAGAATATAGGCGGCCGTGCTTTCGGCATCGCCTTGATAATGATAAGCGGGGTCGAGGACGTTTTGCGGCGCATTACAGGCCAGACTGTCGGCATAGGCCGGTATCAGATCTTCGCGGATACGAACATGTCTTGCCTGTGCGGCCACCGTTTCAAAACCGGCGCGGACGTCATCAAATACGGTCGCAGGACGTGCCTGCAGTCGTGGTCGTGTCATGTCGAGGAACAAACCTTCAAGTTTAAAGCAAGCACTATTAAAGCCACTGTTTTGAATGCGCTGTCAAGCGGAAGAAAGAGCACAAGTGGTTTCAGGCGGTTTTAGGCGATTTCAGCAGTTGCCGGCACCTGATCAAGATCGACCATCGTCCAGGCATCCCGTGTTGCGAACAGCTTGTGAAGGATCGCGTTATTCATGGCGTGGCCGGGCTTGTCCGCTTCATATGCGGCAAGGATCGGCGCGCCTGCAAGGTACAAGTCACCGATTGCATCCAGCAGCTTGTGGCGGATAAATTCATCGCCATAACGCAGACCGTCACGGTTCAGAACCTTGTCCTGATCCAGAACAATCGCATTATCAAGAGAGCCGCCAAGGGCAAGCCCCATACGGCGCATGGCTTCGACTTCGTGCAGGAAACCGAACGTGCGGGCATTGGCGAGATCATGACGGAAATTACCGTTAAGCAATTGAATCTCGTAATTTTGCGCACCGATCGAAGGATGATCAAAATTGATGCGCCCGCCAAAGGTGCTGCCATCATAAGGGCGCAGCGTCACGGTCTTGCCGTCTTCTTCAACGCTGATTTCTTTAAGAACGCGAATAGCACGGCGCGGCGCTTTTTGCGCCTTAAGACCGGCCTCGTCAATTTTCTCGACAAAGTGCACCGAGCTGCCATCCATCACCGGGACTTCCGGGCCATCAAGCTCGATCACCAGATTATCAATACCGCAGCCGCGCAGCGCAGCCATTAAATGCTCGATAGTGCCAACGGTCACGCCGTCATCATTGCCGATCATGGTGCAAAGACGGGTATCGACCACAGCGTCCCAGCGGGCGGGAATGATATTATCGCGGTCGGTTACATCGGTACGGACAAAGACAATGCCGCTATCAACCGGGGCCGGTTTCAAAACCATATGAACCTCGGCACCGGAATGTAGGCCGATGCCGAGAATAGTAGCTGATTTCGCAAGCGTGGTTTGCATTTAGTGCCTTTACTTTTCGCCTTTCGCGGATCGCTTGTTTACGTCTCGCTGAGGGCGTTGTGCCGTAAATACCGACGGGTTAATGAATTCTTAATTATCAATATACAGAGGGTGTATTAGCAAAACAAATCACGCTTTGTTGCGCTTTGTTACAAGCTGAAAAACGCCTGTAAGCAAAGCACAACAAGACTATGTTTTTTAGATTTTCGGCTGAACGCGCTGCTGGCGGAACTGCGAGGTGATCATGTCTTCGACAGCACCTGTCATGCAACCATCAGAGAACGGCGCATCAGTTTGAATTTCCGTTACGCCTTGTGCTTTCCAGTCATTAAGCTGGTCCATGACACGGCCCAGCGCATCTGCTGCGGCTTTAGGCGGCCAGTGTTGCGCCCAGTCAGGCTTGCCAACAAGCTGTGCTTCGTAGGCTTCTTTGTCTTTGCGGACGGCTTCAAAAACTTCGGAAAGGTTGTAAATGGCGGCTGGTTTAACGGAATGGAGAGCGGAACGTGACATGGTGTGTATCCTTGTGTTGGGTTATGGATACACGGCTTTATACATAATCCTGATCTAAAATTGCAATAAAAAAGTTTATATCCCGCCAATATTTTTTACATGGGCGCGCACAACCCTTGCTGTACAGCACTTTCCGCTGCAGCGCCTGAATATATTTTTCCGGGTTTTACCCAAAAAAAAAGGCGGGGTCCGAAGACCCCGCTTGAGGAGATTAGCCGTTCCGTCGGACGGCTAGTTGGCTTGGCGACGGAGGAAAGCCGGTATATCCAGTTCATCTTCGGCGTTGTCGGTTTTCGGAGCATCAATATTCAGGCTGCCCTGCTGCATTTCACGCGGATCGCGCTGCGGTGCCC
>CBDUPU010000206.1:0-4181 GCA_965369185.1 uncultured Rhodospirillales bacterium | reverse complement strand
AGCGCAGCGCAAGCTTAATAAAATCAACGTCACCCATATCAAGGAAAAATCCGGCACGGAAGGTCTGGCCACTGCCGAGATTGAGCTGAACGGCGCGAGCGGTTATCTGGTCGCCGACGAAAAGAACGGTCTGCGTGTTATGATGGAGGCGCTCGGCTGTAGCCGGGTGCATAATGCGATGGCCGCGGCCGGTGTTATGCACCGCGCCTATGTCGAGGCAATGTGTTGGGCATCGCACCGGCGCACCTTTGGGGCGACGCTGGATACCCGCCCGGATATACAAGAAGATTTGCTGAAACTGAAAACAGAATGGCTCGGCGGCGCAGCGCTCGCCTTTGAGGCTGCGCGCAGTTTTGACGCGGCGCTGACCGATAAGAACCAGCGCAACTGGCTGCGTGTCGTAACCGCGCTGGCCAAATACCGTACGGCGGAGCAGGCGACTGAATCCACGGCGCTGGCGACAGAGATTATCGGCGGTATTGGCTATACCAAGGACCACCCGATCGAGCGGATTAACCGTGATGCCATGGTGCTGCGGGTCTGGGAAGGGCCCAAAAACATCCAGGCGCGCGATTTGATGTATGTTCTTGGCAATGGCGGCGCGCAGGCATTTATCAAGCGGCTGGACGATATTATCGATGCGACCGGCAAAAATTTATCAATAGAACAAAAACGGCTCGATTATTTACGGGCGCAGTTGCAAGCGGCGCTGGACAGGCTGGCGCAAAATCCGCATGAGGCAGACCGGCTTGGCCCGCGTCTTCTGCGAGAGCTTTCAAAGGGATTGACGTACGCCCTGCTCTGTGAAGAAGCCGTGCACGAGATGACCGCTCATAACGATAAAAGCAAGCTGCTTATCGCACGCGCTTTTTATCATGACCATTATTCGGATGGGCTGTGTCAGCTTTTTGAAAAGACTGAGTTGCAGCAGCACTTCAATGCGGTCGCGCACGGCCTGCCGATTAAGGCGCGCAGGCCTGGTAACGATAATCAAAACCCGGACATACCACCACCGCCAAAGCTGGATCGTTAGGCAGGGTCGCTATTTGCCTCTTTACGTTCGTCCGACTTGGTTTTCAGGAAGGACAGCAAGAACCCGCCGACCAGAATGCCGAGCGTCAGGCTAAGCGACAGCCATGACGGCACGTGGCCGAAGAAATGGGCGTAAAAGGCCTTGGCGCCGATAATCACCAAAATCAACGACAGTGCATAATTCATATAGCTGAAGCGGTGGATGATTGCCGTCAGAACGAAATACATCGCCCGCAAACCGATAATTGCGAAAATGTTACTGGTATAGGCGACGAAAGTGTTGGTGGTGATAGCGAACACCGCCGGCACACTGTCAAAGGCAAAGATAATATCCGCGCATTCGATACTGACCAGCGCCAGAAAAAGCGGCGTTGCGTGCAGGGCGACATGGCCGTGGACAAGGTGCTTTTCCTTCACAAAGAAGCGGTGACCGTCGATCGTCGTCGTTACCGGCATTCTTTTCTTGAGAAACTTGATGATCCTGTTCTCTTCGACAGCCGGATGCTCGTCTTTGGAAAACATCAGCTTGAAACCGGTAAAGATCAGGAACGCGGCAAAAACCAGCAGGATCCAGTCGAAGTTATGAACCAGCGCCAGCCCGGCACCGATCATAATGGCGCGGAAAACAACCACGCCGATAATCCCCCAGAACAGCACCCGGTGCTGGTACATGGCGGGTATGCCGAAATAACCGAAAATCAGCGACATAACGAAAATATTGTCCAGCGACAGGCTTTGTTCGACCAGATAGGCGGTAAAGAAGTCCATCCCGGCCTCTGACCCCATCTCCGACCACAGCCATGCCCCAAAACCGCAGGCAATGGCAAAGTATAACAGCGCAAGACGCAAACTCTCGCCCAGCCCGGCTTCATGATCGCGCCGGTTCAAAAAGCTGAGATCGAACGCCATCAAACCGCCAATAAGTAAAAGGAATCCGGCCCAGAACACAAAAGGCTGGCCGGCGAGTGTCAGGTCAAACAGACTTGAAAACATTTCCATGATGGGGCGGATACTCCGTTAAAAGGCAGAATGAAAGGCGAGAATACAAATCATTAGCATAGGAACAGTAACGATTTGGTTACAATCCTAACAAAAATAACGTGGAAAATCACTGCGATTTAAGGGAAGGGGAATGGTGGACCCGATCGGGATCGAACCGACGACCTTTGCAATGCCATTGCAACGCTCTCCCAGCTGAGCTACGGGCCCTTATTCAAGGTGTGCGGTGAAAATAAGAACTTTCTGCGCGGCAAGCAAGCAAAAACTCACATAAAAGTGTCAGAGCAGGGAACTTAAGTTCATTTGCCGCTCTATAAGTGCTTTTTATTCGTCGCCGGTTATGATGATTTCTTTTTCTTTGTCACGGTCGCCGCTGCGCCGCCGGTGCGTTTGAATACCGGCATCCCATTCATCCGGATCGACAGAACCGTTCCCGTCATAGTCCCATGCGGTGAAAATACCGGCATCCGTGACAGAGACGTAAAATTCGCTCTCCTGCAAATAGCCGTCTTTATTGGCGTCGTAAGCGTCGAAATACTGTTGGCGCGCCTGAAACGGGTCGTACCATGATCTCGCATAGCGTGACCATTCCTCAATATTCAGCAGTCCGTCGTCGTCCTGATCGGCCAGTTTATAAATCTGGCTGGAGAGTTCGTGAGCGCGTACATAGCCATCTCTATTGTGATCCCAGCCTTGATATTCGCCGTAATCCTTCAGTGCCGCCATCGCCAAAGGCGCGGCGGTGACGGTTAGCAGACATAGTATAACAAGAAGCGTTTGACGTGTTTTTAGCAGTCCGTATCTCATGGCGCACCAACCGGCATCGTGCCTGCATGGTTCCGTCATATTTTATGGTTCGCCGGACCATTCGGCCTTTTTCCTGTAGATTGTAGATGGCGAGATGCCCAGCGCGGCAGCGGCGCGCGGGACGTTGCCATGACACGACCGGATGGCACCTTCAATAATTTCCCGCTCAATCTCGGCCAACGGCCTGATGTCCTGTTCCACTGCCGCAGAAAATAGCTGCGGCGCGGCCGGCATCCCAGCGGGCAGGTTTTGATGATGCATAAGCGGCCGCGGCAGCATGGCCGCGCATACTGTGCCGGGGCGATTCATTACAACGATATTTTGAACGACATTTTGCAACTGGCGCACGTTGCCCGGCCATGCGTAACGGCGGAGCGTTTCAGCGGTTTCGTCGTCAAATCCGGTGAAATCTTTCCCCTCCTCGCGGCCATATTGCGCCAGAAAGGCGCTGGCGATTGCCAGAATGTCCTCGCCCCTCTCCCGCAGCGGCGGCATGTGTAGCGGCAATACATGCAGCCGGTAAAATAAATCCTCGCGAAAGCGCCCGGCGTACACCTCGGTTAGCGGGTCGCGGTTCGTGGCGCAAATGATCCTAATGTCGGTTTTTTCCAGCCGGCTGCCCCCGACTTTTTGGAAGCTGCGCGTCTGTATAAAACGCAGAAGTTTGGTTTGCATGTCGGGATTCATCTCGGCGATTTCATCCAGAAATAACGTGCCGCCATCTGCCAGCCGCGCCGCACCTTCGCGCTCGGCAATCGCGCCGGTAAATGCACCTTTGACATGGCCAAACAGCTCTGATTCCAGAAGGTCGCGCGGTATTGCGGCGCAGTTAATCGGTACGAACGGGCTTTTGGCACGTACGCTTTTCCGGTGAATGGTTTCGGCGCAGACTTCTTTGCCGGTTCCGGATTCGCCGGTAATGAAGACGGTCGCGCTGCTGCGTGCGGCGTTCTCGATCTGGTTATAAATCCTACGCATCGGTTTTGAGCTACCGATAAAACCGCCAAAATCATACAGGTCATTATTTTGTGTCGCCCGGAGAGGGCTGCGAGAGTCTGGCAGCCCGCTTTTGGGGAAACTTGTCTCCTGCCCAAGCCCGGTAATTCCGGCAAGGTTGGAGGCCATATTTTCCAGCGGCTTTTTGTCAAGCTCATTGCGAACAGCTTTTTGTAGCCGGTCGATATTAAATGGCTTTACCAGAAAGTCCCGCGCCCCGTGGCGCATTGCTTCGACCGCTGTGTTTATTGATCCCTGGCCGGTCATGACGATGACCGGTGTTTCAGAGCGGCGACCGTTCAGCGCGCGCATCAGCTCAAGCCCGTTCATGTCCGGTAGTTTTAAAT
>CBDUPU010000205.1:0-4233 GCA_965369185.1 uncultured Rhodospirillales bacterium | reverse complement strand
CTCTCGCGCTGGCGGGGCCGTTTGCGATTGATATTTTGCTCTATGCCAGTTTCAAATCGCTCGGTTTCGGTCTGGTGCTGCTACTTATTCCATTATGGGCGTATCGTACGCATGAGGGTGCTGTATTGAATGCCCCACGGGAATTTGCCTAAGGCGCGGCCGGCAAGGTTGCAAAAAAGCCCTGTCTAGTGTATCCAGAATAGTCTCCAGACAGGAAAGATCAGGCATTATTTTATGGCGAATAAGCAGCCATCAGTCGTGTTTATCAACCGCGTTTACCCGCCTTACCGCGGGGCGACCGGGCGGGTGCTGCGCGATCTGGCGCGGGCTTTTGCCGATGATGGCTGGAAAGTGACCGTGATCACCAGCGGGCCGCGGCTGCGGCGCGAGCATGACGGCAAGGTGCGGGTGATCCGGGTCAAGGCGCCGGTGAAAAAACGCCGGGCGCGTGCTTATTTGAATGTCTGGATGAAGCTGTTCTGGGCGGCGCTTAACCAGCCGCGACATGATCTGGTCGTGACCATGACCGATCCGCCTTTGCTGGTCGTCGCCGGACGGATGTTGGCAGGGATCAAGCGTTCGCGCCATATTCACTGGTGCCAGGATCTTTACCCCGATATTTTACCGGCGCTTGGCTTTCGTATGAAAAAGTCGCGGATGCGCTTTTATCACAAGCTTTCGCGCCGGGCGATGAAGCGTTGCGACAAAGTTGTGACGATTGGCCGCTGCATGGCGCGCAAGTTAACCCATAGCGGGATTGATCCGGGGCGGGTGTCTGTGATTCCGAATTGGCCGGATTACGAATTGTCTCCTCCCGGTCAAAAAGCGGTCATGCGCCGCCGCCGCGTTCAGCCGATGAAAGAGGCCAAGGGCGCACGCCCGTTCGACCTGTTGCGGACTGACGGGGCGACCAGCAAGTTCCGCGTTCTGTATTCCGGTAACCTCGGCAGGGCGCACCCGATTGATACGATACTTGGCGCGGCGATGATTCTGGGCAAAGAGCATCCGGAAATCGAATTTGTCTTTGTCGGTGACGGCCCTGCTTATGAACGGCTGGCGCATGAACGGTCGAAACGTAATCTCGATAATGTCCGTCTTTTGCCGTTCCAGCCAAACAGCCGTTTGCGCGAGTTAATGGAAAGCGGCGATCTGCATTTGATTACCATGAAACATGAAAGTGCAGGGATGCTGGTGCCGTGCAAGCTGTATGCGGCACTGGCGGTCGGGCGGCCTTGTATTCTGGTCGGGCCGGATGATTGTGAAACGGCGCAGGTCCTTGGTGATTTCAAGGCCGGTTCGGTCGTGCCGCAGGGCGATGCCAGAAAGCTGGCGGCGGAGATCAAGCGCTACCGTATGGATAGTGATGTCTGGTTCAAAGCGCATGAAGGCGCTGCCGAAGCAGGACGGATCTTCGTGCCGCAGGAATCGCTCGATGCGTGGATCGAGCGGGCGCGTGATGTCGTGCGGAAGGCCGCGTGATGCCTAGTGACGTTCCGCGAGAAGCGCAGCAGCCTGCTATAAATATTTCTTCTTCATATTCTTCGTTCAGAGAACCCACCTTGGCCGAACTGCTCGGCGATTTGTGGGCGGCGAAATGGTCTGTTCTGGTCGGGGCGCTTACCGGGCTTCTTCTGGCTGTATTATTTATGACGGTTTCTGTGCCGCATTACCGCGCCAGTATGTTGGTCGCACCGGCGGAACGCCGCACAGGGCCGGACATCAAGGCACTGCTGCCTAATAACAGCTCTTTTGCCGTACAATATATGCTGAATTCGCTCGGATCGCCCGAGACAGGAGATTATGTGCGGTTCGAGCATATGCTGCGCGAGCCTTCGGTCGCGGCGATATTGGCAGAGGATAAGCAGGTAATGGACGGCGTGCAGCAGGATCGCCGTTTTACGTTTTTAGCTCCGGAAGCGCTGGAAAGCGGGCAAGAGCTGGCAGTTTATTTGCAGGATCATGTCAAGGTCGAGCCGGTCGGTACAAGCCCGTTGCGGCGGCTGGTTTATGATCACCCTGACAGGGATTTTGCCGCTTATACGCTGGCGCGGCTGCATGAAGTGACGGACGGTATCATCAGGCAGGAAGTGCGTGACCGGACGGCAAGCCGCGCGGACTATCTGGCCAAGACGCTTGAGACTGTGGCGCATCCTGATCACCGCAGGGCGCTGACCTCGTTGCTTATGGAGCAGGAGCATGTGCGGATGATTCTGGCGATGGATGAGCCGTTTGCGGCCATTGTCGCCGAGCCGCCTTCTGCCGGTGTAAAGCCGCAGTGGCCCAAACGTTCTATTGTTTTTCCGGTGTTTGCAGCCGTGGGCATGTTGCTGGGGTTTGCGGCATTTAATATTCGGCGGGCATATAAATGATTCCCGTTTCCGTGATCGTCGTAACAAAGAATGAAGCGGCGCGAATCGGGCGCTGCCTTGCGGCGCTGTCGGCATTTGATGAAGTGGTCGTGGTTGATTCCAGCAGCAGTGATGAAACGGCGGCGCTGGCGGAACAGTTAGGGGCGGTTGTTGTGCCGTTTATCTGGAACGGTCTTTATCCGAAAAAGCGGCAATGGTGTCTTGATCATCTGTCTTTAAAACATGACTGGGTGTTTTTTGTTGATGCCGATGAGGTGGTGACGCACGATCTGGTCGCGGAAATTAGGGCGCTGTTCAAGCGCGGACCGCAGGCGGCAGGGTATTTTGTTAAGGGGCGCTATGTGCTGAATGGCCGCACGCTGCGTCACGGGCTGCAAAATAACAAATTATGTCTGTTTGATCGCCGCTGCCTTTCGTTTCCGGTGGTTGATGATCTGGATCTGCCCGGTATGGGCGAGGTCGAGGGGCATTATCAGCCGGTTTTGACCGCGCCCGGCAAGCTGGGGCGACTGAATGCGCCGCTGTTGCATTTTGCCTATGATGAGCGCTGGGATGAGCGCCATATGCGTTACGCGGCGTGGGAGCGGGGTATGAACGCGAAAAAAGCGTGGCCGCGCGATCCTGCGAACAGTCGCGAAATTCTAAAACGCGTGTTTCGGGCGCTGCCGGGGCGGGGAATTGCCGCGTTCTTGCATTGTTATATTGTGAAGCGCGGGTTCCTTGAAGGGCGTGCCGGTTTATGGTTCGCCGCTTCAAGAATGCGTTATTACCGGATGATCGGTAGTGTAAGACCCTGATCAGGGTTGTTATGGCTCGGTTATGGTTTGGGAGCGCAGTCGCAACCGCCGCAGCCATTATTTTCAGGTTTTTTGTCCGCATCATTGCCCGTCTGGCAGCTGCGTTCGCCGGTTTCCTGATCAAGGCACGGGCAGGCATTATCGTTAAAGCCTTTGCAGCATTCGCTCTTTTGTTTGTTCTCGTTGGACATGTTTAGTTCTCCCTATCGATTTTTTGTTTTAGTGACCAGTAAAGAGTTGGGCAAAGTTTGCGAATTGTCCAGATAGTTTGTTGCTGCAACGCAATCAGGCGGTTTCGCAGCGGGGATACGGTGCGGAGTTCCTGCCGGATACGAAATTGCTCGGCGCGGCCTTGTGCGGCGCGCTGCTGGGAAATGCCGCCGCTTTCAAACAGGCAGAGTGGTTCAGGATAATAAACCACGACTTGCGCGCCGGACAGATATTGCAGGGTAAATTTATAATCGGCGGCAACCGGGTAGCTCTGGTCATAGCGCAGATCTTTTATAAGGTCGCTGCGGTAGAGCATGGCCTGATGATGGGTAAACATGCCGTAAGCGGATTTCTTATAAGGGCGCGCCGGTTTATAGGCGGGCGGCTGGCCGGTTCGTTCTTCGAGCGAGTCGCCATAGATAAATTGCGGCGTGCTTTGGAGGTGCTCGATATAAGCGGCGAGGTTTTCCAGCGTGTTTGCATCTGCGAGGCGGTCGCCGGCATTGAGGAACAGCACGAAAAAACCGTGGGCGCGGCCGATGCCTTTATTCATGGCGTCATAGATGCCGTTGTCCGGCTCGCTGATATAATCGGCCTGTGCTTCTTCGAGAAAATCTACTGTGCCATCGGACGAACCGCCATCAATCACCAGCCATTCGAACCCCTGAAAGCTCTGCTCGGCCAGCGAGTCGTAGGTACGGCGCAGACCGGTGAAATTGTCGCGGGTGACGGTGATGATGGTGAATAGCATTTATATTTATACTCGTTCCTGTACGGCCCAGAGGTAATAGCGGGAAATGACCGTAACAGAAATGGCCGTGGCGATGGCCTGAAAAAAGGTGCTCGGGATTGATATT
>CBDUPU010000204.1:0-4243 GCA_965369185.1 uncultured Rhodospirillales bacterium | reverse complement strand
AACCGAGACGCCGATGATCGCCAAAGCAATTAAAACCGTGGCGCCCCAAATCGTTGCCGAACCTTGAATCATGTACCGAGAGTAATTTATAGCCATACTTAAATTACAACACGTATTCGCCTAAGCGGCAAGACGCTTCACGGTTTGCTGTATGGCTGGTACATACGCAGCGCCGAAAATCCGGACATGCACAAGCAGCGGATAAAGATTATAAAGGTCGCGGCGCACTTCGAAAAAGCCCGGTCGCAGCGGAATGATTTCATTATAACGATTGAAAAACGCATCTCCGAACGTGCCGAACAATGTAGAAAAAGCCAGTTCGATTTCCGGATCGCCGTAATAAATTGCAGGATCAATAAAACCTTGAAGTTTTTCCGGGGTCGCCAGTACATTGCCGCCCCACAGATCACCATGCAATAGCGCCGGACGCGCCGGAGTCTCGATAAAATCGGCCATTCTACCGGCAAGCCGCTCAATCTGGCGCATCAAACCGGTATCAATTTTCCCTTCTTCCAATGCGGCACCGGCCATATAAAGCAGGCGGTGTTCGCGGAAAAAAGTCAGCCAGTCATCTTCCTGCGTATTTGGCTGATGAAGGGGGCCGATTTGCGTGTCACGCTCGAGGCCATAACGCGGCGCTGTGACGCTGTGCAGGGCAGCAATCGCTTCGGCAGCCTGACGCTCGGCCTCGGCTGATAATGCGTTACAGTCAGGGACATGCGTCATAACAAGAATTTCTGGCGCGCAGAAAATCACATCCGGGACAGGCAGGCTTGAATGACGCGCAAGATACTTCAGCATCCAGCCTTCCAGATCCAGCTTTGCCCCCTTCCCGGTCGCGACCTTGGCGACCAGCCGGTCGCCGCTTTGTGTGTCTATCAGGTACAAAGCCGTATTATTGCCGTTGGCAAAATTCCGAACATCAACAACCGGATCACCGGCTTTGCTTTCGATTTGCGTGCGAATTTGTTCGGCTAACTGCAACATAAGGGCCTTATAAATCTGTTTTCAGGTGCTTCAAAAGGCCGGTCACCCCTTGTTCGGCCAGATCCAGTACATACTCGAACTCTGCTTCGCCGCCGTAATAGGGATCAGGGACATCGATTATTCCCGCCCCCGGTGCAAAATCCATAAACATTGACAAACGGGCGCGGCAGTCCGGCAACGCCATAGGCCGCATTATATCGTAATGGCCAGTATCCATGGCGAGGATAAGATCAAAATCATTAAAATCCCGCGCCGTTACCTTACGGGCGCGCAAATCACTCATATCAATCCCCCGGGCCATGGCTGCCGCAACGCCCCTCGAATCGGGCGCTTCGCCAATGTGGTAACCGTGTGTTCCAGCCGAATCGATCAAAAAGCGGTCAGACAGACCGGACTTTTCCACATAATGCCGAAAAACCCCTTCGGCTATGGGAGAACGGCAAATATTCCCGGTACAGACAAATAGTATCCCGTATTTCTTCATGACATTTATGCTTTATCACAGTCCCTTGTCACGTCTAGTCTTTTTTCATTTCACTTTACTTTTGACGGTTTTTTGGCTTACAGAGATTGCCTTGAGTATAAAAAAACCAAGATCTTTAATAAAACTTGACCCTCTGCCGCAAATCCTTAAGGATACGCAATATGCAGAAATTAAGGCTTTGCAACCGTTCCCGAACGCGGGTTACAAGGCCCTGACTAACCAGAACTAGTACTAGGGTAAATGGGCATTTCCCAACTAAATATTGATGCCGTAGAGGTTAAGCTCGCGGAAAGTGACGAAGAAGTGGAGGCCGCCCAGCGCCTGCGCTACAAAGTCTTTTACGAAGAATACAAGGCACAGCCGAACGAGGAAATGGCGCGGGAACGTCGCGACATGGACCCGTTTGACGCGGTCGCGGACCATCTGGTCGTGGTTGACAAGTCGATTGCTGATCCGCTTGACCGGATCGTTGGCACTTACCGGCTGCTGCGCCATGAAGTCGCCAATGCTCATGGCAGTTTTTATACCAGTGACGAGTACGATCTTGAACCGCTGATCAATAGCGGCTCTTATTTGCTGGAGCTAGGCCGTTCCTGCGTTCTGGCAGATTATCGCACCCGGCCGGTCATGCAGCTTTTGTGGGAAGGCATTATCGAATATATGCTGACGCACGATATCGGAACAATGTTTGGCTGCGCCAGTCTGCACGGCACCAATGTCGAAGAACTTTCAAAAAAACTGGCATATCTGCACCACTACCACCTCGCGCCGGAAGATATGCGGCCACGGGCTTTGGAAGAGCGCTATGTCGATATGAACCTGCACCCGGTTGAAGATCTGGATGCGCGCGAGATTTTCAAATCCCTGCCACCGCTGATCAAGGGCTATCTTCGCGTTGGCTGCACGATCGGCGAAGGTGCGGTGGTCGATCACCAGTTCAACACGACCGATGTCTGTATTGTCCTGCCGATGAAGAAATTTGCGCCGCGTTACCGCAAGCACTATGCGCGCAAGATTAACCAGCGCCGTTCCCCTGCACAGGATGACAACAACAAAGACGGCGAAACGGGCAGCGAGTCCGTAGAAACACGGAGCTCGGTTTAATGGCGTCCTTTAAGGCCGTCTGGAAATTCGCGCAATTCTTTTTCTGGTGCGCGGTTCTTATCCCTCCCCAGCTTATCGTAATGGCTTTTTGCAAGGGTCGCCGCGCATATATATTGCCCGGTTTTTGGCAGAAAATGGTCTGCCACGCCTTTGCTTTGAAGGTTGAAACGATCGGGACGCCGCTTACGGGTAAACAGGCTATTTTTGTCAGTAACCACCTTTCTTATCTCGATATTCCTGTCATCGGCAGCGTGTTGCCCGCTTCTTTCGTCGCCAAGGCGGAAGTCGCGAGCTGGCCTGTTTTTGGTTTTCTGGCAAAATTACAGCAAACAGCTTTTATCAGCCGTTCGCGCTCTGCAGTCCAGCGCGAAAAAGGCAATCTTGCGGCCTTTCTGGAGCAAGGCAAAAGCCTTGTCATCTTTCCCGAAGGAACCTCATCTGACGGCAGCAAGGTCTTGCCATTCAGGTCCAGCCTATTTGGCATAGCCCTTGAAGCGGCAAGCCAGCCGCCCATCCAGCCATTCACCATTGAGCTGGTCGAAATTGACGGGCGGAAGGTCAATAACAGCCAAGGCCGCGATCACTACGCCTGGCACGGCGATATGACCCTGATGCCGCATTTTTGGGCGTTCGCTAAATCGAACGGGGCAAAAGTAAGGCTTCACTTTCATACCCCGCTTCAGGTAAAAGGGTTGCAGGATAGAAAAAAACTGGCGCAGACCTGTCATCAAATGGTCGCAGGGCCCTTGGAAAACAGCATAGCCCGCGCCGCATAAAGCGAAGAAAAAAGGAGATTTATCGCGATGAACATGACACCTCAGGAAATCACCAAACTTCAAAAATACCTTCAAACAAAATTTTCCAACGGCGACATTAGCATTCGCGAGCGCAATCAGGCGAAAGACTCGGCCGAAGTGCTGCTGAACGGCGAATTTCTCGGCGTCATTTACAAAGATGATGAAGATGCCGACGATATTTCTTACGACTTCAACATGGCGATCCTGCAAATGGATCTGGATGCCGCCGCCTGATCGGCAATAGAATTTGCCAGACCGGGTAGGTTTCCTGTAAAATTTTATTATGTGCGTACTATTTAGCCTCAGGATGACACGCTGGGGAATCTAGTATAAAATGCGGGTGTGTACGACATGCGGGGACCTAATCCATGAACCTGAAAAAGCTGTTCTTTACCAAAAATGCTGGCGCAAAGCTGTGCCTGCTTTTGAGTGGTGCCCTACTCTCTTTTTCAGTGACAGCCCATGCCCAGCCGACCACGCCTTGCGATCCTGAATATATGGATGCGCTTGAGGCACGTGCCTGGCTGGAAGCACAGCGCGAAATTTCGCAAAACCAGAATTTTATTTTTAAGCCGGACAGTGTGCTGGAATACACCTGCTTCCACGGATTTCTCAATGAAGCCGCCAGCAATTTCGCCGGGGCGCGGCAATTCAGCGAAACAAACCGCTGGAACGGCCACCCTGCCGCCTTTTCCAACACGACGACAGATCAGGCACTTACGCAGGTCGTTCTTCAGCCTATGCTCGCTTACCTTGCCAGCAACTTTAATACCACCGGCAATATGGGCGCCTATCTGAACAACCGCAGAAATATAGAATATAACCCGCCAAACTCCGTGAGCGGCGGGAACTATAACTGCAACCAGATGCA
>CBDUPU010000203.1:0-4340 GCA_965369185.1 uncultured Rhodospirillales bacterium | reverse complement strand
CGACATGCTGCTGATCCGCCGCTTTGAAGAAAAAGCCGGGCAGCTTTACGGTATGGGACTTATCGGTGGCTTTTGTCACCTTTATATTGGTGAGGAAGCTGTTGTTACCGGCATCCAGTCGGTGCAGGAAGAGCAGGACAGTATTGTGACCGCATATCGCGATCATGGTCATATGCTGGCTTGCGGCATGGACGCAAAAGGCGTGATGGCGGAGCTTACCGGTCGTAAGGGCGGTTATTCGCACGGCAAGGGCGGTTCCATGCATATGTTCAGCCGGGAAAAGAATTTTTATGGCGGTCACGGGATTGTCGGCGCGCAGGTGCCGATCGGAACCGGGCTTGCCTTTGCGCACAAATATAAGGGCGATAACGGCGTTGCCGTTGCCTATATGGGGGATGGTGCTTCCAATCAGGGGCAGGTCGCCGAGAGCTATAATATGGCCGCCCTGTGGAAATTGCCGGTTCTGTATGTGATCGAGAATAACCGCTATGGCATGGGCACCAGCGCCGTACGTCACGCCGCCGGTGAGCTTTATCGCCGCGGTGAAGGCTATGGCATTCCGGGCGAGCAGGTCGATGGTATGGACGTGATCGCGGTTCGTAACGCGGCACGTCAGGCGATTGATTATGTGCGCGGTGGTAACGGGCCTTATATTCTGGAGATGATGACCTATCGTTATCGTGGCCATTCCATGTCCGATCCGGCGAAATATCGCAGCAAGGAAGAAGTGTCCGAGTTTAAGGACAAGCATGACCCGATCATGATCGTCAAAGACCTGCTGAATGATGCCGGTGTCACGGAAGACGAAATCAAGGCGATCGATAAAGAAATCAAGGAAATCGTCAATGAAGCCGCTAATTTCGCGCAGGAATCTGCCGAACCTGATGAGAGCGAGCTTTGGACCGACATTTTAAAGCCGATAGAGGAATAATCCATGCCGATTAAAGTATTGATGCCGGCGCTGTCGCCGACCATGACTGAAGGTAATCTGGCCAAATGGCACAAGTCCGTTGGCGATACGGTCGAGGCCGGTGATGTGATTGCCGAGATTGAAACAGACAAGGCAACGATGGAAGTCGAAGCGGTCGATGAGGGCACGCTCGGACAGATCCTTGTTGAAGAAGGGGCGCAGGGCGTTGCCGTGAATACGCCGATTGCCGTTCTGCTGGAAGAGGGCGAGAGCGAAGGGGACATTAAAGGCGGCGATGATGCGGCATCTGCGCCAGCAGCCGAAGCACCGGCCGCCGCGCAGGAAGAGGCGCAGCCTGTCGCCGCTTCTGCGTCCGCAAGCCAGCCGGAAGGCAAGGCGATTGAAGATCGCGATATTCTTTATGCGCAAGGTGCGGTGCTGGAGCCGCCGCCGTTTGACGAGGCCGCTTTCTTCTCTAAAACAACAGAAGAGATGACTGTCCGTGAAGCGCTGCGCGATGCCATGGCAGAAGAAATGCGCAGTGATGAAACTGTGTTCGTCATGGGCGAGGAAGTTGCTGAATATCAGGGCGCTTACAAGGTCACGCAAGGTTTGCTGGAAGAGTTCGGTGACAAGCGCGTGATTGATACGCCGATTACAGAACATGGTTTTGCAGGGCTTGGTGTTGGCGCGGCCTTTAACGGTCTGAAGCCGATTGTCGAGTTTATGACGTGGAACTTCGGTATGCAGGCGATCGACCAGATTATTAACTCTGCCGCCAAGACGCTGTATATGGCCGGTGGCCAGATGGGTTGCCCGATTGTGTTCCGTGGCCCGAACGGCGCCGCGTCGCGTGTTGCCGCGCAGCATAGTCAGGATTACGCGAGCTGGTACGCGCATGTGCCGGGTCTGAAAGTTGTTTCGCCGTGGTCTGCTGCGGACGCCAAGGGCTTGCTTAAGGCGGCGATCCGTGACCCGAACCCGGTCGTGTTCCTTGAGAACGAGCTTCTTTACGGCCAGAGCTTTGAAGTGCCGACGGACGAAGATTTCGTTATTCCGATCGGCCGCGCCAAGATTGAACGCGAAGGTTCTGATGTGACCCTCGTTGCCTATTCGATCATGGTAGGTAAGGCGCTTGAGGCTGCTGAAAAGCTTGCAGAGCAGGGGATTGATGCGGAAGTGATTAACCTGCGCACCATCCGCCCGCTCGACCGTCATACGATTATCGAGAGCGTGAAAAAGACAAACCGCATTGTCAGTGTCGAAGAAGGCTGGCCGTTTGCGGGTATTGGTTCCGAGATTGCGGCGCTGTGTATGGAGCATGGTTTTGATTATCTCGATGCACCGGTCAAGCGCGTCTGTGCGGCCGATGTTCCGCTGCCTTATGCGGCCAATCTTGAAAAGCTCGCCTTGCCGCAAGTTGATGAAATTGTTCACGCAGCCAAAGAGGTTTGCTATGCCGACTAATATCCTGATGCCGGCGCTGTCGCCGACCATGACTGAAGGTAATCTGGCCAAGTGGCACAAATCCGTTGGCGATACGGTTGAGGCCGGTGATGTGATTGCCGAGATCGAAACCGACAAGGCGACGATGGAGGTTGAGGCCGTTGATGAAGGCCGGATCGGCAAAATCCTGATTGAGGCCGGGACGCAAGGTGTGGCCGTAAATGAGCCAATTGCCGTGCTTCTGGAAGAAGATGAGGATGATAGCGCTCTGGAAGGGTTTGATGCCGGTGCGCCTGCAAAGGCTGCGCCTGCTGCCAAAGAAGAGAAGAAAGAGGCCGCGCCCGCACCTCAGCCCGCTGCTGCAAAGCAGAGCGCTGCCACGCAAAACGGTTCTGCCGCAAAAGGCGAGCGTATTTTTGCCAGCCCGCTGGCACGCCGCATTGCTGCGCAAAAGGGCATCGATCTTTCCACGGTACAGGGCAGCGGCCCGCGCGGACGGATTGTGAAAGCCGATATTGAAGGTGCAAAGGCGGGGGCTGCGAAAGTGCCTGCTGCTGCCGCGCCGCAAGCTGTAATGGCGCCGTCTGTTGACGCCAAGCAGATGGTCAACCAGATGGGCATGGAATATACCGAAATTCCAAATAACAACATCAAGAAGATCACTGCCCGCCGTTTGCTGGAATCAAAGCAGACCGTACCGCATTTCTATCTGACGATTGAGTGTCGGATTGATGAGCTGCTGGCCGCGCGCAAGCAGATCAATGATCAGGCAAATGGTGAATATAAGCTGTCAGTCAATGATTTCATTATCAAGGCGGCTGCCAATGCGCTCAAAGCCTATCCGGCGGCCAATGTGTCGTGGACGGATGAGGCGATCCTGCAATATCACAATGCTGATATTTCGGTCGCGGTTTCAACGCCGAACGGTTTGATTACCCCGATCGTCAAGCAGGCCGAGAATAAAGGGCTGCGTCAGATTTCTGCCGAGGTCAAAGATCTTGCGGGACGGGCGCGCGAGAACAAGCTGAAGCCGGAAGAGTTTCAGGGCGGCACCTTTACCGTTTCCAATCTTGGCATGTACGGGATCAAGGAATTCGGCGCGATTATTAACCCGCCGCAGGCCTGTATTCTGGCTGTCGGGGCTGGTGAGCAGAAGCCCTATGTCGATGGCAAGGAAATCAAGATCGGCACGTTTATGAGCTGTACCTTGTCTGTTGACCACCGTGCGGTGGATGGTGCTGTCGGGGCCGAGTATCTGCAGGTTCTCAAGCGTTATATCGAGAACCCGGTCTCTATGCTTCTGTAACGAAGCGCTTCAAGCAGGCTGTTAAAAAGCCTGCCTAACCTTTTGTAGGGGATTGCAAATATATGGCTGAAGATAAATTCGACATTATTGTTGTCGGTGGCGGGCCTGGCGGTTATGTCGCGGCGATCCGCGCGGCACAGCTTGGCATGAAAACGGCGCTTGTCGAAGCCAATCACCTTGGTGGTATCTGCCTGAACTGGGGATGCATCCCGACCAAGGCGCTTTTGCGGAGCAGTGAAGTCTATAATCTTTTTAATCATGCCGAGGAATTTGGCATTAAAGTCAGTGGCTTGGAGTTTGATTTTAAGAAAATCGTTCAGCGCTCTCGCGGAGTAGCCAAGCAGCTGTCATCCGGGGTTCAGCATCTTCTCAAGAAAAACAAAGTTACTGTTTTCGACGGTTTCGGCGCTCTTGAGGGCAAGGGTAAATTGTCTGTCACCAAAGACGGCAAGAAAATTGCCGGTCTGTCTTCGCCGCATATTATTCTCGCAACCGGTGCGCGGGCGCGGACTTTGCCGGGGCTGGAGCCTGACGGCAAGCTGGTCTGGACGTACAAGGAAGCGATGGTGCCGGAGGAAATGCCGAAATCTTTGCTGGTGATCGGTTCCGGGGCGATTGGTATCGAGTTTGCGAGCTTTTACCGGACGATGGGCGCGGAGGTCACTGTCGTTGAGGTGA
>CBDUPU010000202.1:0-4372 GCA_965369185.1 uncultured Rhodospirillales bacterium | reverse complement strand
CAGAAACACTGTGCCTTCGGTCGGCAGGATCGTGCCTGCGCCGATTTGCGACTTGGCAAAAGCCTGCGCGACGTCTTCGGCGATGCCCATGACCTCGCCGGTCGATTTCATCTCAGGCCCAAGGACCGGATCAACGCCCTGGAAACGGTTCCATGGGAAGACCGGTGCTTTGACGGCGGTGTGATCCGGCGCCATACCAAGAAGCTGGTCGCGGAAGTCGGACAGCTTCTCTCCGGCCATAATCCGTGCGGCAATCTTGGCGATCGGCGTACCGGTTGCCTTGGCGACAAACGGCACCGTTCGCGAAGCCCGCGGGTTGACCTCAAGGATATAAATATCGTACTCGGCGCGGCTCGGGTTCATTTTGACGGCGAACTGGACGTTCATCAGCCCCTTAACATGCAGCGCCTTGGCCAGCTTGATTGTCTGCCGTTCAATCTCGCGTACGGTCTTGTAAGGCAGCGAGTGGGGCGGCAGCACACAGGCAGAATCGCCCGAATGCACACCGGCTTCCTCGATATGCTCCATAATGCCGGACACATAAACTTCCTTACCGTCACAGATTGCATCGGCGTCAATTTCGATCGCCCCGCGCAAGTAACGGTCAAGCAGCACCGGCGTATCGCCGGATACGCGCACAGCGGTATTAATATATTCCTGTAATTCCGGCATGGTATGGACGACCTGCATCGCCTGACCGCCAAGTACGTAAGACGGGCGGATCACAATGGGAAAGCCTATGTCCTCTGCGATTTCCATGGCTTCTTCTCTGGACGTGGCAATGCCGTTATAAGGCTGTCTCAGGTTAAGTTTCTTCAGCAGCTTCTGGAACTGGTCGCGGTCTTCGGCAAGGTCGATGGCCTCCGGCGCGGTGCCGAGAATAGTAATGCCGTGGTCTTGCAGCGTTTCGGCAAGGTTAAGCGGCGTCTGGCCGCCAAGCTGCACGATCACGCCAAGGACTTCACCGTTTTGCGCTTCGGCTTCGATTAGCTCGATGACGTCCTCAGCCGTCAGCGGCTCGAAATACAGCCGGTCGGATGTGTCATAGTCCGTGGAAACCGTTTCCGGGTTACAGTTGACCATGATGGTTTCATAGCCGGCCTCTTTCAGGGCATAGGCGGCATGAACGCAGCAATAATCAAATTCGATCCCCTGACCGATCCGGTTCGGGCCGCCGCCGAGAATAATGACTTTCTTGCGGTTGGAGGGCGCGCACTCGCTTTCGGGCTGGTCAACGCCGTTGCCTTCATAACAGCCATACATATACGGCGTTTCAGAAGGGATTTCCGCAGCGCAAGTATCCACGCGCTTATAAACCGGGCGGACATTATGCGCCAGCCGCGCCTTGCGTACGGCTTCTTCACTAACGCCGACCAGTGCGGCGAGGCGGGCATCGGCAAAGCCGAGCTTTTTAATTTCGATCCAGCCTTGGGCATTCACCGGCAAACCGTCTTTCTTAATTCTGGTTTCGGTATCGATGATGTTGCGAATACGCTCTAGGAACCAGAGATCGTACTTGGTGATCTCGTGAATGTCTTCGTTGCTAAAACCGTAGCGCATTGCCTGCGCGGCATACAGCAGCCTTTGCGGTGTCGCCTTGGACAAGGCGGCGCGGATCTGATCAGGGTGCGGGGTCTCGCCGTCCTTGGCGCCGGCAATTGGCAACGGGTCAAAGCCGCTTAGGCCTTTTTCCAGAGAACGCAGCGCCTTTTGGATGGATTCTTCGAAATTACGGCCAATTGCCATTGCTTCACCGACGGACTTCATCGCCGTACTCAGCGCGTTATCGGCACCGCGCATTTTCTCGAATGCAAAGCGCGGAATTTTGGTGACGACGTAATCGATGCTCGGCTCGAAAGAAGCGGGGGTGCGCCCGCCGGTGATGTCGTTGCCCAATTCGTCCAGCGTATAACCGACCGCGAGCTTGGCTGCGATCTTGGCAATCGGGAAACCGGTCGCTTTTGACGCCAGCGCCGAAGAGCGCGACACGCGCGGATTCATTTCAATGACGACAAGACGACCGGTGTCCGGGTCGAGCGCGAACTGTACGTTCGAGCCGCCGGTTTCAACGCCGATCCCGCGCAAAACGGCCAGCGAGGCGTTACGCATGATCTGATATTCTTTGTCCGTCAGTGTCAGGGCAGGGGCGACGGTAATGGAATCACCTGTATGCACGCCCATCGGGTCGATATTTTCAATCGAGCAGACAATGATGCAGTTATCGTTTTTGTCCCGCACCACTTCCATCTCGTACTCTTTCCAGCCGAGCAGCGATTCCTCGATCAGGACAGTATGGCTGGGGGACGCATCAAGCCCTTCACGGACGATGCGTTTGAAGTCGTCACGGTTATAGGCAACGCCGCCGCCTGTGCCGCCAAGTGTAAAGGAAGGGCGGATAATCGCCGGAAGGCCGACATGCTCCAGCGCCTCTAGCGCTTCTTCATAGGAGCCGACCTGCGAGCTTTTCGCGCTCTCAAGGCCGATTTCGTCCATGCATTTTTTGAATTTGTCGCGGTCTTCCGCCTTTTCGATCGCGTCCTGCTTCGCGCCGATCAGCTCAATCCCCAGCCGGTCGAGTGTGCCGTTTTCGGCCAGCGCCAGCGCGGTATTCAGCGCCGTTTGTCCGCCCATCGTCGGCAGCAGCGCATCCGGTTTTTCGCGTTCAAGGATTTTGGCAACAACCTCCGGGGTGATCGGCTCGATATAAGTCGCATCCGCCATTTCCGGGTCGGTCATGATCGTCGCCGGGTTCGAGTTGATCAGGATAATCCTGTATCCTTCCTCGCGCAGCGCTTTACAGGCCTGCGCCCCGGAATAATCAAACTCGCACGCCTGACCAATAACGATCGGCCCGGCACCAATGATGGCAATGGATTTTATATCTGTACGCTTTGGCATTTCTTTTCTTCTTTTCTTTTTACAGCACGGAGGACACGGAAATTTTCAAGGCCTTGAGTGCAGGCGCTTTCAAGCTGGTTGAAGCCTGCTTGTTTAGTAGTTTTTATGGAGGAATCTGTAACTTGCGCCGAAATGGCGTTAAACGTCTTTGTAGTCTGTCTGTGCTCTATCGTGAGAGAGCTTTGTCTCAACATTTCGACGCCTCGGTAAGCATGGATACCGAGAATGATTAGATAGAGGAGATTAGGTTGCAGGGCAACCTAAAATCCTTCTTTTTCGCGAAAAACGTCCGGAAAACATCAGTGGTGAGAGCATTTATGATCTGGAGCGTTTTGGATATGCGCCGGAGTGTCGCTGCCATCCGCCTTTAACTCGACAAAATCGTCTTTCGCCGGATCAAATCGCAGCAGCTTGCCGTGCTCGATATCGTGAATCCATGCTTTGACATTTAGTCGCCCTTCGGCCATCGCCTGCTTGACGGCAGGATAGGTCAGCAGGTTGCGGAAGCTGTACTTGATGCACTCACGCTCAGCCTGTCGCAGCAATTCTTCGCTGCTCTGGTTGCGGTCAAGTTTGCTCAGCATCGGCTTGGCGTTTTCCATCCATGCTTTGACAAGCGGGCTTGCGCTGCCCTCGACATAGGCTTTGACGCCGCCGCACATTGTGTGGCCTTTGATGATCAGCGTATTGATCTTCTTGTCGCGTACGGCGAAATCGATCGTCGCTGCGACCGCCGGAACTTGCGCGCCCGATTTTTCCCACACCGGATCATAGGGCGGCACCAGACCGGCAATATGGCGGTGGTTCAGGCACTCGCCTGGGTTCATTTTAAAAATCACGCCCGGCGCAACGCGCGAGTCGATACAGGTAATAAACAGCACGTCCGGGTGCTGGTCATTGGCGACCAGATCCGGCATTTTGCCGTTTTCCTTGTCATAGGCTTCGGGATTAAATTTTGTGTAGAATTGCTTGATCAGCCTGTCGCGGATATGTTTTTTCTCCGGCATGGTTCATTCTCCCTGTTTATATATTTTTTATAGTTAGGGAGAGTTTAGCCGAATTACTCCGGAATAGGTAGCTCCACGAATTTTCCTTGTTCAGCGTCGTAGCTTTGGATTGTGCCTTTGTGCATGTCGAACAGCCATGGGGCAATTTCAACCCGGCCTTCCTCAAGCGCCTTTTTGACGCTGGGATAGGTTTTCAGGTTCTCGGCGCTGAGCAGAACAATCTCTTCCTCGGTATGGCGGAACAAATCATTATGCTGGGCGGCGTCCTCGTGGCGAATTCGGGCTTTTTCCAGCCCTTCCTGCGCGACATCGACGAAGCTGGCGATTTCTTCATCTTCCAGCTTTTCCACCAGCGCCTTGATCGCGCCGCAGCCTGTATGGCCAAGGACAATGATCTTGCTGACGTTATTGTAGTTGATCGCAAAGTGCAATGCCGCCGCTAGCGCCGTGCCTTTTTGATAGGGGCG
>CBDUPU010000201.1:0-4377 GCA_965369185.1 uncultured Rhodospirillales bacterium | reverse complement strand
TTACCCACTTCACCGCACCAATCGCCGCAAAATGCGGCTTTGACGAACAGCACGGCAACACGCTGCTGCTGGAAGACGGCAAACTAACCGGCAAAGTCGGCGAACCGATCCTTGATAAAGACAGCAAACTAAGTTTCCTTAAAGATTACAGTGCCCGCCACAACCTACAGCCCGATCAAACCATGGCAATCGGCGACGGCGCCAACGACCTGCCAATGCTGCTGGCCGCCGGACTTGGCATCGGCTTCCACCCCAAGCCCGTCCTGCAAAACCAACTCGAAAACTGCATCATGCACGGCGACCTGACGGCTGCCTTATACGCGCAAGGTTATCAGGATAGCGATTTTCTTACATAGAAGGAGTGGATGTGGTTTTGGGGACAGTTATCACATCGAGATTGCGCGCTTCTGCCGCCGCACACGGTGAATCCGCTTTATTAACAGCCGGTTCTTGCAAAGTGACATCTGCCTGAGATTCATCACCGATGAAGCCGGCCTTTTCCAGACCATAAATCATCCCCACAGTTGCTCCCCCCAGCAACGTCACCCCGGCAAGCGCAACTGCGGCAAATTCGTGCGCAATATAATTCCGTAAATCCATGTCTATGCTCCACCTATCGATCAATTATTTACATAATTCATGCCGCAGTATCAAGGTTAAGCATACGCCTCGTCAAGAAATTTTTAGGTGCAGAGCATGGAAAGCCCGAAAAATACGGTTTTTCCCTCGATTTTCTTCTTAAACAGAAAGTATTGACTGTAAAAAAATAGACCTTATAAAAAACACAACCATATCGCGAAAAAATTAAAATTTAGGAAGAAAATGTTACGCTTGTTTATTTCTATTCTGTTGCTTTTTTCTTTAGGTGGGTGCGCAAGTGTTGACCAAGCTCTTTATGACGTTAGCACAAGCGTTTCTTCTGTTGATCGCATTACAGGAACAAGAAGTTTAAATTTCGCTGATAGACAAGCTCAAATTGCAAAAAGTAACTCACAAATTGAACAGCTTATTTCAACGGCTAACAGTGAAAATATTCAGCTTAATGAAGCAATAGACCAAGAGGCGTATAAACGCCTTGTAAAGATATTTGAACGAGTTCATCAAGTATCACATTTCCGTGATGAGGAATGGAATATTCTTATGATTCCAGATGAAGAATTTAATGCGTTTGTAAATGGTGGAACTTATGTAGTCGTAAATTACGGACTTATGAAACAAGCTGAAAATGACGACGAAATAGCCGCTGTTATAGGTCATGAAATAGCCCATGTTGCCGGAAACCATGTATATGAGAGAAACTCCCACCTCTTAGTCGCCTCGTTAAAAGGCAGCAAATCCGCTTCGCGTGATACGTTTCAAGCGGCTTATACTCATAAAAATGAAGAAGAAGCGGATAAAGTCGGCATTTTATATGCAACTCTAGCCGGTTATGATCCATATGCCGCCGCCAAACTTTGGAAACGAATGCGCGATAATGAAGGCGATTACAGCCGGGCTGTAAACAGTCACCCAATTAACGGCGAACGCGCAAAAAAAGCCGAAGAACTAGCGGGCATATATGAGGTTTACTATCAGCCCGGTACAATCAATTCTGATTATGCGCTGGCTTTGGACAGCAATCCTGTCTTTGGCAGACCACCAGAAGATATGTCTGCTTCTCTAGCGCCAGGGCAAGGCGGAGGTTTTTTGGCTTTGCTGGAGGTGACGCTAGACGGCGTTGCAAAGCATTATGAAGCGAAAGCTGAGGAAGAACGGCAAAAGCTCCAAGCACAGAGAGTCAGTTTTACCGAACAGGATATAAAATGGATAGATTTCACCCCAATAGACAGCAAAGCTATTAGGATTAAAGCTCAACATTCGGGCTACAATCAGCTTAAAGACCTAACCATAGTAGGGATAGTAGATAATGAGAAAGCCGTTAAAATAATAGAGAAATACATCAGTCCGGGTGAGATATTCGAGTTTGACCTCGAATTTAAAAATCCAGATATTTCAAAACTAAAAATTGGAATAACGCACGTAGAATGGATTTAATTATTTCGTCATATACCTTCGACGCATTTGCGACATAACGCTACACCTGCTAAAATACAAACACAAGGCGCAGAAATGCGCCTTTTTTTATTGCCGCAGGGCCATTGAGATACCCCGCCCCACCCCCGCGAAACCGAGAAACGAACTATAAAGGGGGGTCCGACAAGAAGGGCTCGGGGTTTAGCCTGTGGTCTTGGCCTCGGCGGTTGGTACCGGCACCAGTTCCATGATCTCTTCGCAAATGTCACCGGTGGTGATTTTGTGGTCGATTGCCCGCTCACCGCGGATCAGGCGGTGGCGGAACACGGACGGCATCATTGTCTGGACGTTCTCGATCTCCACCTGCTTCTGGCCGTTCAGCCATGCATGGGTCCGCGATACACGGTCGAGCGCGAGCGAGGCCCGCGGGCTACAACCAAAGGCGATAAAACTTTTAAGCTCGTAGGTATAACGCTGCGGATAGCGGGTCGCGAAAATCAGATCGACCATGTATTTTTCGACATGCTCCGGCACGGTGATTTTATCGATCTCGCTGCGCGCGGCAAAAATCGTTTCCTGTGATGTGACTTTGCGCTTTTCTTTGTGAATGTCAGAGCCCTTGTTTTCCTGGCTGACTTCATCACGGATCAGGCGAATAATCGCGGCTTCGGCGGCCTCGTCCGGGTAATCGACATGAACGTGCATTAAAAAACGGTCCATCTGGGCTTCCGGCATCGGGAACGTACCTTGCTGCCCCGCCGGGTTCATCGTCGCCAGCACCATAAACAGGTCCGGCACTTTGTGCGCTTTGCCCGCGACCGTCACCTGCCGTTCTTCCATGGCTTCTAGCAGGGCGTTCTGCGTTTTTGGCGGCGCCCTGTTGACCTCATCGGCAAGGATCAGATTGTTAAAGATCGGCCCCGGCTCGAATTTGTGCATTCCTTTTTCGGCGCCGGTGCCCTCAACATAAGACTCCCGCCCGGTAATATCCGGCGATGTCAGGTCGGGCGTGAACTGGATACGGCTGAAAGAGCCTTCGATATTCTTGGACAAAGCTTTAATCGCACGGGTTTTCGCCAGACCCGGCAAACTTTCCACCAGCAGGTTGCCGTTGGCGAGAATACCGATAATCAGCCGTTCGATAATTTCCGACTGCCCGATAATTTCGCGCGATACGCTGCTTTGCAGCTCGTTGATTTCCTGACGTACGCTCATAAGCAAGATTCCCCTTCCGTAACCTGACGGATTTAATGGTTATAACATTATGTGTCTTAACAAAGCGTTATGAGAAGAAGCTAAGAATTTTAGCTCTTTCACATTCTATTAAAACTTTGTCGCTTAGGATAGACTGGTAGTGGTTTTTAGATTCTGCATCGAATTCTTGCGGGAAATTTTCTTAGTCAACACGGGTATTTAGCAACAATGGTCAAAAAGTTTATTGTCACCGATGACGAGATGGAAGAAATGATCTTCCAATATTGCCGCGACTATACGGCGCTGGAACGCAAAGGCCGTTTCGATCCGATCTCCGGCCGTGACCGTGAAATCGATGAAGTCATTCTGATCCTGCTGCAAAAAGGCCGTAAAAACGCCGTACTACTCGCTCCCGCAGGCGTTGGTAAAACCGCGCTTGTCGTCGGGCTGGCCCAGCGCATCGCCTCCGGAAATGTACCGGAATACCTCCAAAACGCCCGGGTTATAGAAGTTGACATGTCAAGCATGGCAGCCGGAACGAACGGCCCCGCGGACTTCCAAAGCCGGTTTATTCCGCTGTGCCGCGGTATGGCAGAACGTTATCACGACCCGGACTATCCGAAATATATTATGTTTATCGACGAAATTCACACTATCATGCCAACCTGCGAAGGCTCCGGCTATCGCGGCCTGTCCGAGGTAATGAAACCATACCTGACCGTTGGTGATTTGCACGTGCTTGGCGCGACGACCGACGATGAATACCGGATTTACGTCAAGGAAGACCCGGCACTCGACCGTCGTTTCCAGCAAGTACCTCTAACCGTACCGACCCCGGACGAAACGCTGCATATTTTAAAAATGCTCAAATCCGGCATGGAAAAGCACCACCATACAGAAATTCCGGATGAGTGCCTTGAACTGGTTATTAAACTGACCGAAGAGCATTTGCCGCGCCGGAACCAGCCGGATAAATCAATCGTGATGCTCGATGGCGCCTGCGCATGGCACGTCATGAAAAACGGCTGGAACGGCACACTTGGCCCTGAATCAGTCCGCAAAATGGTTTCGATCGAAAGTAAAATCCATCCGGACGCGCTCTAGGCTCAGGCCGCCCTGCAATCCATCAGTTTTTGCAAAAAGATCGCGGCGTTGTTGCAATCCAGCGAC
>CBDUPU010000200.1:0-4378 GCA_965369185.1 uncultured Rhodospirillales bacterium | reverse complement strand
CTCTGGTGCTTCGGGCACAGCAGCGCTCTCCTCAAGATCGAGGCTTTCAGGGGATTCCGTAGCTTCGCTCATATTCATAAAGGTAAGACCATGGCAGGATTACGCATAGCGGCACGTGCAATAACACAATCGCCGCATATATATTGTAATGCGCTTTGCCGAATAAGTAAAACCTGAGCTTTATTCCAGGAACGGGTCTTTCATCAGGATCGTATCGTCACGCTCAGGGCTGGTGGAAAGCATAGCCACAGGCGCACCGATCAGCTCTTCAATATGGCGCACATACTTGACGGCGCCCGCCGGAAGTTCTGCCCAGGAACGAGCACCGTAAGTACTTTCCTGCCAACCCTCGATTGTCTCGTAAATCGGAACAACATTTTCCTGCGCTTTTTGAGAAGACGGCAGATAATCAATTTCCTTGCCGTCCAGCTTGTAGCCAACGCAAATCTTGATTTCATCAAGCCCGTCAAGCACGTCGAGTTTGGTCAGGGCGATACCGTCAATACCCGCGGTCTTGATCGCCTGACGCACCATCACGGCGTCAAACCAGCCGCAACGGCGCTTGCGCCCTGTCGTCGTGCCAAACTCATGGCCTTTTTCGCCAAGAAACGCCCCGACTTCATTGTCCTGCTCGGTCGGAAACGGCCCCGAACCGACCCGGGTCGTATAGGCCTTGGTAATGCCGAGAACATAGCCAACACTGCGCGGCCCTACGCCAGAGCCGGTTGCCGCCTGCGCAGCCATCGTATTCGACGATGTTACAAACGGATAAGTACCGTGATCGACATCGAGCATAACGCCCTGCGCTCCTTCAAACAGCACTTTCTCGCCCGCCTGACGAGCCTCATCAAGACGCTTCCAGACCGGCGCGGCATATTGCAGCAAGCTGCCGTTAATCTGCATCAGGCTGTCATAAACCTGTTCGGTGGTAAACAGCTCCGCACCCAGCCCTTTAAGCAGGGCATTATGATGAACCAGCAGCTTTTCGATTTTCTGTTTTAACAGCTCCTCATCACCAAGATCACAAACCCGGATACCACGGCGCGCCGCCTTGTCTTCGTAAGCAGGACCGATACCACGGCCGGTCGTGCCGATCTGTGACTTGCCGCGCGCGGCTTCCATCGCGCGATCAACCGCACCATGCATCGGCAAAATCAGATTGGCATTTTCAGCAATGACAAGATTATCAGGGGAAATATCCAGACCCTGCTTGCGTACAGTCTCGATTTCCTTGAGCAGCGCCCATGGATCAATAACAACGCCATTCCCGATGATGGAAACCTTACCGCCGCGCACAATTCCGGAAGGCAGCAGATGCAGCTTGTATTCAACGCCTTCGATCACCAGCGTATGACCGGCATTGTGCCCGCCCTGAAAACGCACTACGACATCCGCGCGGCTGGAGAGCCAGTCAACGATCTTACCTTTGCCTTCGTCCCCCCACTGAGAGCCGATAACGGCGACATTAGCCATGAAATTTCACCTTGTTGAAAGTTACCGCCTAGAAAAACATGAAACCGCGCTGCACACAAGTGCGCACCCTGTAAAATCAGGCGCTCTTTTTCTTGTTCTGGATATCTTTGGAATTTTTCGAACCGTAGAGCTCCGCCGGATCAACGCCGATCGAGCGGGCATATTGCATCTCGCGGGCAGCAAGAATGGTCGTTGCGGCTTCGGAGTGGCCGTTCTGGGTTGCAATATTAAAAGCCGTAAAGCCGTCCTCATTACGCGCATCAATATCCACGCCAGTAACGGCAAGCATCCGGATGGTCTGACAGTCACCGCGCGCCGCGGCTTTCCAGAGCTTTTCTTCAAGGCCTTCTAACGTGATATCAGTCATAATCTTATTCCTGAGTCTAAATCATAGTGTCGTCTGGTTCAGCAGAAGCCATCGCGGCCTTTTATCGTCATGTAAAACAGGCTCCGGAAGATATAACAGTTTTCACTGTTAAGAACATGCTCATATAAACACGACAACGACCTCGCGTTTACATAACGAATGGCGGCATACTATGGAATTATCAGGAAGCTGTCAAATTTTTAGTACGATAAATAACCGCTCTAAATTCCTAAGCTGTTTTGCTGGCACCTTCAATAACGTGGCACAAGTCGCCGACAATTTTATTAACCAGCGCAGGGTCATCGCCTTCCGCCATAACCCTGATTACAGGCTCTGTGCCGGACGGCCTGATAACCAGCCGGCCGTCATTGGCAAGGCTCTCCTCCGCCTTTTGAATGGCTTCCTTGACCTGCTCGTTATCCAATGGCTTCGCGCCGTTATCAAACCGGACATTCCGCAGCACCTGCGGCAAAGGCTCGAACAAATGCAGTGCCTCGCTGGCTTTTTCGTTTTGCTGGCGCAGCACGGCCAGTATCTGCATAGCAGCCAGCATCCCGTCCCCGGTCGTAGAAAAATCAGACAAGACGATATGACCGGACTGCTCGCCGCCCAGGTTAAATCCGCCATTACGCATACGCTCGACAACGTAACGGTCGCCGACTGCCGCGCGCTCAAGTGTCAGGCCAAGCCCTTCAATATAGCGCTCAAGCCCGAGATTCGACATGACGGTAGAAACAAGGCCGCCCCCCTGCAATGTCCCGGCATCATGCATTGCTTTGGCAAGCAGCGCCATGATCTGGTCGCCATCAACCACTTTACCTTGCTCATCAACAAGGATAAGCCGGTCGGCATCGCCATCAAGCGCGATACCGATATCCGCGCCCTCCTCAACCACCTTGGCCTGTAATGCCGCCGTATCGGTGGCGCCGAAGCCGGCATTAATATTGCGCCCATTGGGCTGGACGCCGATCGACACGACCTCCGCTTCAAGCTCCCATAAAATCTGCGGCGCTACTTTATAGGCCGCGCCATGAGCGCAATCGACGACGATCTTCATTCCCTCAAGCGTCATACGGCGCGGGAATATGCCCTTCAGAAACTCGACATAACGCCCCGGCGCATCATCAAGCCGGCTTGCCTTGCCGAGCTGTGACGGCGATGGCGATTCCTTGCCGGGATCGTTTTCAACACTCTCTTCAATCACCAGCTCCAGTTCGTCCGCCAGCTTATAGCCGTCCGCACCAAACAGCTTGATCCCATTATCTTCATAAGGATTATGCGAGGCAGAGATCATAACGCCGATATCGGCACGCAGCGAGCGCGTCAGCATGGCGACCGCAGGCGTCGGCAGCGGACCGAGAAAAATTACGTCCATTCCCATCGCTTCAAAACCGGACGCCATGGCTTGTTCCAGCATATAGCCGGACAGACGCGTGTCCTTGCCAATAACCACACGGTTCTGGTGCGAAGCGCCGCCATTGCCGTTCCTGACGCCCTGCCGCACGATCTGTGCCGTCGCCATAGCCACTTTAAGCGCCATTGCCGCAGTCATCGGATACGTACCGGCGCGCCCTCTAATCCCGTCAGTGCCAAAAAACTTTTTGCTCATAACCAATTTGATTAACCTAAAAAAGCTCCAAACCCAAGGGGAAAAGCTCTTATTACCGGCAGCACAAACCTATACAGCCCATTTACGCAATTAAATTAAGGAATGATGGCTCCTACAGCTATCTCCATTACAATCCAAAAATAACACGCAAAAAAAACAGGCAGATGCCAAAAGGCCCTGCCTGTTTTTTCAATTCTCTATAACTTCGCGGCCTAAGCGCCTTGCGGCACCTCGCCCGAGCCGCCAATACCACCGCCGGTCGGAACCGAAGAACGAGGCTTGCGGTCTTCTTCATCATCAGAAGAAGTGTCACGGATAATTTTTTCACCGCGCAAAAGCGCTTTGATTTCATCACCGCTAAGCGTCTCATATTCCAGAAGCGCCTTGGCCAGCTTGTGAAGCTCGTCAAGATTGTCCTTCAGGCACTGCTCCGCCCGTGCATAGGCCTCTTTAACGATACGTTTGACTTCCTCATCAACCAGCTTGGCGGTTTCGTCGGAAACATTTTTCGATTGCGTCACAGAATGACCGAGGAACACCTCTTCCTGATCAGAGCCATAGTGAAGCGGCCCCAACTTATCGGACATACCCCACTCCGTCACCATGCGGCGGGAAATATCGGTCGCCATCTTGATATCGCTTGAAGCGCCGGTCGTAACCTTGTCCTCGCCAAAGATAATCTCTTCGGCAATCCGCCCGCCCATAGCCACAGCCAGATCGGCTTTCAGCTTGGCGCGCGACATGGAAATCCGGTCACGTTCCGGCAGGCGCATCACCAGCCCAAGCGCACGTCCGCGCGGAATAATCGTCGCCTTGTGGATCGGGTCGGATTCCGGCTCATGCAGCGCGACAATAGCGTGCCCGGCTTCGTGATAAGCGGTTAGTTTTTTCTCGTCCTCGCTCATCGCCATCGACTTGCGCTCGGTGCC
>CBDUPU010000199.1:0-4409 GCA_965369185.1 uncultured Rhodospirillales bacterium | reverse complement strand
TTATATCGCTGTCTGTATCGGTTCTTATATTTATTTACGGCTTGGCTTTCCGCAGGGCGCATGGCTTGCCTTGTCGGTAATCATGTGTGTTTGGGCGAGTGATATTGGAGCCTATTTTACAGGCAAGACTTTTGGCGGCCCCAAGATGGCGCCGCGCCTTAGCCCGAACAAGACTTGGGCAGGGCTGGGCGGTGCGATGTTCTTTTGTGGCTTGTCGCTGGCGGCACTGCTTTATGGCGGGCAATTTATCGATTTTCCGGTTGATACAAACCTCGAGCTGACGGCGCTGCATGGTTTCTTTGTCTTTGCTGGCGGGCTTTTTCTGGGGGCTGTCGGTCAGGCTGGTGATCTGTTTATCTCGTTTTACAAGCGGCGCGTTGGTGCCAAGGATACGGGGCATCTGATCCCCGGCCATGGCGGGCTGCTTGACCGTATTGATTCCCTTTTGCTGGTTTCTCCGGCGTTTCTGTTGGTTTTGCTTATATGTCTGTAAGAAAGATTTCGATTCTGGGCGTTACCGGCTCGGTCGGTAAAAGCACTGTTGACGTTGTTTTGTCGCAGGCAGAGCGTTTTGACGTGCAGGCGGTAACGGCACATCGTAACGTTGATGAGCTTGCTTCACATGCAAAGGCGCTCGGAGCCAAGCAAGCGGTTATTGCCGACCCTGATTGCTATGACGCGCTTAAAAAGGCGCTTTCCGGCACGGAGATCAAGGCTTCGGCTGGGCGTCAGGCGCTACTGGAAGCCGCGTCGATTCCTTGCGATGTCGTCATGGGCGCGATCGTCGGGTTTGAAGGGCTTGAGCCGATCATGAAAGCGATTGAGGCAGGCTCGAATGTTGCGCTTGCCAATAAGGAGCCGCTTGTGGCGGCCGGACCTTTGGTGATAGAGGCTGCAAACCGGCATGGTGTGAAACTTCTGCCTGTCGATAGCGAGCATAATGCTATTTTTCAGGTGTTTGATGACAGGCAGCGCGCAGGGATTGAGCGTATCATTTTGACGGCCTCCGGCGGCCCATTCCGCGAATGGAGCAAGGAGCAAATGGCAAAGGCGACGCCGGAACAGGCGGTCGCGCACCCGAACTGGACAATGGGACGTAAAATCTCGGTTGATAGCGCGACGCTAATGAACAAGGCGTTAGAGGTTATCGAGGCGCGCTATCTTTTTGATATGCCGCCGGAACAGATTGATGTGCTTGTGCATCCGCAATCGATTATTCATTCGATGGTGGAGTATGCTGACGGTTCTGTTCTTGCGCAGCTCGGCGCGCCCGACATGAAAACGCCGATTGCTTATTGTCTGGGCTGGCCTGATCGTATCGCGACGCCGGGGCAAAAGCTTGACTTAACCCAGCTTGTTAATCTTGAGCTGCAACCACTGGACAATGACAAATTCAGATCGGTTTCGCTTGCGTTTGAATGCCTTAAGACGGGCGCGGCGCATTGCGTTGCTTTTAATGCGATCAATGAGGTCGCGGTTCAGGCTTTCCTTGATGGCGTTATTGGTTTCAACGGTATCGTGCAGGCCGTGGAAGAGGGGCTTCAGAGCCTCGAAACAATGGGATTAAATTCGATAGAAGCGGTTGTTTCTTTCGATACATCTGTGCGACAATCGGCTTTGTCCTATATTCATTCGGATAAGGTTTGCAAAAGTGGTAATAGCGAGGTTCATGCCGCATGAGTAATTCATCTATTTTTGACTGGTTCCAATTGATTGCAGAAAATGCATGGCTCTATGGCGGCGCTTTTGTACTTGTGCTGAGTATTCTGGTTTTTGTGCATGAATGGGGGCATTACATTGTCGCCCGCATGTGCGGTGTTAAGGTTGAAAGCTTTTCGATCGGTTTTGGTAAGGAAATCTTTGGTCTGACTGATAAGAACGGAACGCGCTGGAAGTTCTCGCTTATTCCTCTTGGCGGTTACGTGAAGATGTTCGGGGACAGCGATCCCGCCAGTGCCCGCCATCTGAACGGTATTGAAGATGATGAGTCGGAAGAGTTTCGCCCTTTAAACGAAGATGAAAAGAAAGTTGCCTTCTTTGCAAAGCCTGTTGGACAGCGCGCGACCGTAGTGTTTGCCGGGCCGGGGATTAATTTCCTGTTTGCGATTTTGCTGCTTGCAGGCCTTTACGTCTTTGCCGGTCAAGCGGTTACGCCGCCGGTTGCTTCCGCGATTATGGGCGGTAGTGCCGCTCAGGAATCAGGTTTTCTTCCTCATGACGAAGTGCTTGCCATTGACGGCAAGCCTGTAAAGCGTTTCGAAGATATTCGGCGTGAGGTTCTGGTCGGGCTTGATACTGCGCGTAATTTCTCTGTTAAGCGTAATGGTGAAATTATCGAGATTTCTGCTGCGCCGGAGCGGCTTGTGGATGAGGACCGTTTCGGGTTCAAGCACTCACGCGGTCTGCTGGGGCTGATCAGCCCGGGCAACGCGATTGATGTTTCTTCTATCAAGGCGGTCGATGGCCAGAAGTATGAAGACGCTGCCGGTATTCGCCGCGCTTTGGTTGAGCGTATGGGGACGACTTTTACAATTAGTATTGACCGTGGCCCATCGCTTGATGAAGTCATTATCCATCCGTTGCAGGAGTTTAATGAGGGGCTTAATGATGAAGCCAGTAATCAATATAATTTCCTGAACCTGTCTGATCGTGGCGATGAGATCCTGGTCAAGCACGGTGCGCTTGGTGCTGTCAAAGAGGCCGTAGGAGAGACGGCTCATATTACCGGCAGTACGCTCACTGCGCTTGGGCAAATGATTACGGGGACGCGGAGTGCAACCGAGCTGGGCGGTATTATCCGGATCGGAGCAATTGCCGGGGACATGGCGCAAAGTGGTCTTGTTGCGTTGATTACCTTTACGGCGCTTTTGTCGATCAACCTTGGTCTGATTAACCTGTTCCCGATTCCCATGCTTGATGGCGGGCATCTGTTCTTCTATGCAATCGAAGCCGTTAAGGGATCGCCGATTTCTGAACAGATTCAAGAGTACGCTTTCCGTTTAGGGCTAGCCATCCTTGTAGGAATCATGCTATTTGCTAACCTGAATGATATTGTGCAGCTTATCCTTTGATTTCACTTGATTTCGGTGGAGAGGCTGCGGCTTTTTCAATAAAGAAATCGGGTTACGATGGTTGGTTTTATTAGGCAGCATTTTGTGCTGGCGTTAGTGGTTTTTCTTTTTGGTGTGATTTCCCACACAGCTGCTTTTGCCCAGTCGGCAAGTAGAATCTCTGAAATCCAGATTGTCGGAGTGGAGCGTATCGAACCCTCGACAGTTCTGACATATATGGATGTCCGTGTCGGCGATCCGCTTAATCAGGATTCCATGAACCGTGCGCTGAAGAGCCTGTTCGCGACCGGCCTGTTCGCCGATGTCACGTTGCGTCCTAAAGGCAGCGCACTTGAGGTTACTGTTGTTGAGAACCCGGTCGTGAGCCAGATCGCTTTTGAGGGGAATGACAAGATTGAGGATGACGAGCTATTGTCCGAAATTTCTCTTCGTCCGCGTCAGGTCTTTACCCGGACAAAGGTTCAGGCTGATGTAAACCGCCTCTATCAGATTTATCAGCGCAATGGCCGCTTTTCCGCCAATATCGAGCCGAAAGTTATCAAGCTTGATCAAAACCGTGTAAATCTTGTTTTCGAGATTGATGAAGGGCCGGTGACGGATGTGAAAAGTATCCGTTTTGTCGGCAACACCCATTTTGACGATGATCGTCTGCGCAGTGAAATCAGCACCAAGGAGTCCCGTTGGTACCGCTTTATGACGGCTGATGACCGTTATGATCCTGACCGTCTTGCTTATGACCAGGAACTGTTGCGCCGTTTCTATTTGTCGCAAGGCTATGCCGATTTTCGTCTGGTTTCTGCTGTCGCAGAGCTTTCCGGAACGCGTGAACATTTCTTCATCACCTTTACGGTTGAAGAAGGCGAGCGTTACAAGGTCAATAGCATCGGCATTAACTCGGCGCTCAAGCATTTTGACGCGCAGGTTTTGAAGCCGCAGATCACTTTTAAAACGGGTGACTGGTATGATGCCGAGGAAGTTTCGAAGACAATTGATAATATCACTGACGCGCTTGGTGATCTTCAGTTTGCTTTTGTGAATGTCCGTCCGGATGTTCAGCGTAACCGTGAACGGCAGGCCGTTGATATTAATTTTGTGATCAGCGAGACGCCGCGGGTTTATGTTGAGCGTATTGATATTCGCGGCAATGTACGCACACTAGATAAAGTGATTCGACGCGAGATGAAGCTCGTTGAAGGAGATCCGTTCAACCGTACGAAGCTCGCGAAATCTGAGCAGAATGTTAAAGACCTCAGCTATTTTGAAAAAGTAACGGTTACGCCGTTGCAAGGATCAGCGCCTGATAAGACGATCCTTGATGTTGAGGTTTCCGAGCAATCG
>CBDUPU010000198.1:0-4433 GCA_965369185.1 uncultured Rhodospirillales bacterium | reverse complement strand
GCGGGTCGGCGATTTGCGGCCGGTTATCCGGCACTTTCGGTACAGGTTGATCTTGCCACTCCACCAAGGAGCCGCAGCCATCGCAAGGCCGGTTGTCGCGGCGGTAAATCGTTTTGCCGCGGCGATCCTGAATCCGGTCGATCATGGTCGGGGTGATTTTCTTGCCGCCATTCACAAACTGGGCATAGCCGATTGCCAGCCGCAGCAATGTGGTCTCACCGGAACCTAGTGCGTTCGCAAGATGCGGTTTCATGTCATCGTCAACGCCGAATTTTTTGGCATATTTAACGATGTCCGGCATGCCGACAAAATCGGCGAGGCGCACGGTCATCAGGTTACGCGATTTTTCAATCCCGACACGAATTGGCGTCGGGCCGTAATATTCGTTGGAATAGTTTGAGGGCCGCCATTTCGGTAGTCCCGGCCCTTGATCAATGACAAAAGGCGCATCCAGAACCAGTGTCGCCGGTGTAAAGCCCTTGTCCAAAGCAGCGAGATACACAAACGGCTTGAAGGCTGAACCGGGCTGGCGCTTTGCCTGAGTGGCGCGGTTAAATTCGCTGTCCTCGAAAGACCAGCCGCCTTGCATGGCAAGGATGCGCCCGGTATGCGGATCCATCGCAATGATCGCGCCGTCAATTTCGGGGATCTGGCGCAGGCCGTTGACCGTCTTGCCGCTTTCCAGCGTGACTTTATCAACCATGATAACATCGCCCTTGGCAAGAACGTCACGGACGGAGGTCACGGGCGGCCCGAGTTTAATGCTGCCTTTTTGCGCCTTGCGCGCCCAGCCAAGATACTGCAGTTCGAGTTTGCCGCGGCTGCCGTCACTGAACCCGATTGTTGCTTCGTTCGCTGTGACATCGATGACAACGGCCAGATTCCAATCCTCTTGCATCGCTGAAGGGCGAGTGAAGCTGCCTAGTCTTTCCTGCCAGCCATTGAGATTATCCCAATGCTCCAGAGGTCCGCGATAGCCGTGGCGGCGATCATAGTCGATGAGCCCCTTGCGCAGCGTACGCTCGGCGATTGACTGTAACTTCGGGTCGATACTTGTGCGTACGGCGAGGCCGCCGCCATACAGGCTGCCCTGACCATACTGGGTGATCAGCTGGCGCCGGACTTCTTCGGTGAAATAGGGGGCGGATACGCCGGATGTTTCGTCTTTTTTGGTCATGCGCAGTGGCATTTCTTTGGCCAGTGCGCCTTGGCTGGCTGATATAACGCCGTCATCGACCATGCGTTCGATTACCCAGTTACGGCGCGCGACGGCGGCGTCGTGATGACGAACCGGGTGGTAGTTTGCCGGAGCCTTTGGCAGCGCGGCAAGGAAAGCGGCTTCGTGCGCTTGCAGTTCTTCTAGGGACTTGTTGAAATAATTCTGTGCCGCTGCCGCAATACCATAGGAGCCTTCGCCGAGATAAATCTCGTTGAGATACAGCTCTAGCAGACGATTTTTGCTCATCGCGCTTTCCATGCGGAAGGCGAGAATAGCTTCGCGGATTTTCCGGCGGTAGGTGCGCTCACTGCTCAGCAGGAAGTTCTTAGCGACCTGCTGGGTGATTGTCGAAGCGCCTTGCAGGTTATTGCCCTTCAAGTTGCCGATTGCCGCACGGGCGATTGCAAAATAATCAAGCCCCCGATGACTGTAGAAATTCTTGTCCTCAGCAGAAATAAAAGCGCTTTTTACAAGGTTCGGGACCTCATCGACCGGGACAAAGACGCGTTTTTCCTTGGCAAATTCCGCCATCAGCCGCCCGTCACCGGCATAAACGCGGGTCACGACCGGCGGTTTGTAATCCTGTAACTGGCGGTAATCGGGGAGATCCTGGCTAAAATACGAGATTGCATACACTGCGCCGCCGACCGCAACAATAAGGCCAAGCATACCGAGAGAAACCAAGGCTAGAAATGTGTACCACAGCCAACGCATGGGATTTATATAAAGCAGGAATGTGGCGGAGGAAAGGCAAAATCCGAGATTACAGCATCTGGATCGTTTATTTTAAGCGGGGCCGCCAAATATTTTGATTACTTCCATCGTGCTGTCTTTTTTACAGCCAAGCCACGCGCCCGTATCAAATCCTACTTTTACCCCGTCACCGGTAAGGGCCTCAAGCGCGGCCTCTTTGGATTCAAAGGCTTTGCTGCGTGATACAATACGCGGCATATCTATATAAAAATCGTGTTCGGTAATGGCGATATACCACTTATCGCGCAGGGCATCGCCTTCTATTGTTCCGTGATGCATTTCCGTCAGGACATGGCTGGATTCGCTGGCAGGACAAACGGCGAGTTGAAAGCCGCCGCTTAGCGTGATGTCGTTGCCCTGATAATTTTGGTCATTATAACGAATATGCATTTTATTTCCCGTAATGTGATACGTAAACCTACACCGATTGCAGTAATATGTCAATTGATGGGCGCGTCAAAGGGCGTAAGCTGATTAAACATTTTCCGGACGGGTGATAATGAAAACAGATACGATTCCCAGAACAATCGCTTGAATGACGATAATAACTTCCCTGACGCCAAAAAGCAGGCTGGTCAGAAAGGTGGCTGCTATGACGCACAGCGCAAGGACTTTAGCCGGCCGGGAAATGCTTCCGCTTTCTTGCCAGTTACGGATCGGTGTCCCCAGATGGCGATGATTAACCAGCCAGCTATGCAGACGTTCGGAAGACCGGGAAAATGAAAAGGCGCTTAGCAGGAGAAAAGGCGTTGTCGGCAGAAGCGGCAGCAAAATTCCGATCAGGCCTAAAAACAGGCTTGTGATGCCAAGTGTGATCCAGAGTATTTTCATTTTTATGATTTTCTATGGTGAGGCGGGTTCAATCCTGATGAGCTGGCCATCGTGGCTGTCGGTCAGAATGTAGAGATAACCGTCCGGCCCGCTGGCAACATCACGGATACGCGCGTCCATATTCTCCAGCATGATTTCCTGCGTGGTGACTTGCTCGCCCTTGATATCAAGGCGGCGCAGATGCGCGCCGGCAAGGGCGCCGAGAAAAATATCGCCTTGCCAGTCCGGGAATTTGTCACCGTCATAAAAAGCCATACCGCTCGGAGCGATTGACGGTGTCCAGTAAATGACCGGCTGTTCCATTCCCGGTGCGGCGGTTTTGTCAGAGATAATTGAGCCGTCATAATCAATGCCATAGGTAATGACCGGCCAGCCGTAATTGGCACCTTGCTTCAGGATATTAAGTTCATCACCGCCCTGCGGGCCGTGCTCATGCACCCAGACCGCGCCGGTTCCCGGTTGCAGTGCCATCCCTTGCGGGTTGCGGTGTCCGTAGGAGTAAATCTCCGGCCTCGTGCCAGCCCGGTCTATAAACGGGTTATCTTTTGGCACGCTGCCGTCTTTGTTGATCCGCACAATTGTACCGATATGGCTGGATAAATCCTGCGCTTCATCCATTAAAAACCGGTCCCCGACCGATACCAGCAAGGTGCCGTCAGGCAGGAACAAAAGCCGTGAACCGAGATTGTGGTCAGTGCGCTTGCGTGGCCGCGCTTCGAATATGACTTCAAGCCCGTCCAGCCTGTCATCTTCCTCCAGCCTTGCCCGCGCCACCGTAACACCATGCCCGCCCATGCCGCGCGCGATATAGGAAAAATATACGATACGGTTCTGTGCGAAATCGGGGCCGACCGCAATATCAAGTAGGCCGCCTTGTCCGCGATATATGACCGTCGGCACGCCGCTGATTTTCCGTTTGCTGCCGTCCGGAGCGATCCGCACGATATTACCCGGTTTTTCCGTGACCAGAAAATCGCCGTTCGGCAGGAACGCAACCGCCCAAGGGTAATCAAGGTCTTCGGCAATTGTAACAATTTTGAAAGAAGGCGCGGCCTGTGCCTGCCATGAAAGAGGCAGCAGCATCAATAAACAGAATAGCAAAGACATGTGTCGCATGGGTGCAGCCAACATTTTAACGTCCCGCGCAGTTCCCGAGGGATCAACAATAATCAGGCGGCAAAACGCCCCGAGCGGGCTTCGTCTGTGATCGGCCCTTCGGCACGGCCATGGATGAACTGATCGACATACTCGTTGCCGCTATGGTCAAGCTCATCGACAGGGCCTTGCCAGATAATTTGGCCTTGGTAAATCATCGCCACTTCATCGGCGATCTTGCGCGCGCTCGCCATATCGTGCGTAATTGACAGCGCAGTCGCGCCCATTTGCCGTACGGTCGAACTGATCAGCTCGTTAATCACATCGGCCATGATCGGGTCAAGGCCGGTCGTCGGCTCGTCAAAAAAGATAATCTCCGGGTTGGTCGCGATGGCGCGTGCCAGACTGACGCGCTTTTGCATCCCGCCCGATAGTTCGGCAGGGAAGAGCATACCGACTTCTTCCTTGAGGCCGACCGCCTGAATTTTTTCCAGCGCTATGTTCTTCGCGTCCTTGCGGTCCATCCGGCGTCCCT
>CBDUPU010000197.1:0-4445 GCA_965369185.1 uncultured Rhodospirillales bacterium | reverse complement strand
CCCGCATCGTTGATCATTACCTGCAAAAAGCGGCAAAGGGCGAGCGGATACTTGGCCAGAAAATCGCCGACATCATTACCGTCAACGGTGCGCGCATTGTGCTGGAGGACGGCACGTGGGGACTTGTTCGTGCTTCATCGAACAAGCCTTGCCTTGTCGTCGTTGTGGAAAGCCCGGTTTCAGAAGTCGCGATGAACGCCATGTTCCGCGAACTGGATACGGTGCTGTCCGCTTGCGAGGAAGTCGGCGAGTATGACCAAAAACTTGAATTGGCAGCATAAAGGAGAGCGATACGATGACTTTACGAATGATGGCAATTACAGCGATTGTACTCATGTTTATCGGCGGCGCAGCAGTGCTGACCTACAGTTACATACGCGACCGTAATGAATTGAAGGAAGGGTTCTGCTCGGCGTTGAACGACCCTGCGGTTTACGAGGAAAACAAGCTGGAGAGCTTCAGCGTTTTGATCCCGGGGCGGGGCGGCGCGGTTTTTCGGACGAAGTATGATTTTCGCACGGACTGGAGCGTAAGCGATAAAACCGTGGATCACCTTCTTTCATTGCAAAATGCTTTCCGCGCACATAACGCCGAATTGGTGATCGTCACGCCGCCTGTGCGCGGTATGGCGCTCAGCGGTTTAATGCTGGCCAAATATCGTAAACAAAACGGCATAGATAATCCGGACGAAGTCTGGAAATCCTATTTGCAGTCGTTTAACGAGTTGCGGGACAAAGGCGTAAATGTCGTCAATATGGACCGCACCGAAGTAGGGAGCGGTTTTTTTTATAAGCGCGATCACCACTGGTCGGCGGAAGGCGCTCGTATTGCGGCGGAAAGTGTGGCGGAACGTGTGAAGGAGCTGCCGGTTTACGACAAGGTCAGCCGCCAGGAGTTTGTCACGAATGCAAATGGAAAGCAGTCTTACGATAGCGCGTTCGGCAAGGCCTTCAAAACGATTTGCCAAACCGCGCTGCCGCCTGAGCAGGTGACAGAATATGTCACCGTCCCGGCGAACGCTGCGAAAGCACAGGATGATTTGTTCGGCGAAAAGCCGATGCCGCAGATTGTCCTGCTCGGCACAAGCAACAGCGTGTCAGAGGCATCAATGGCGAATTTCGAAGGGTTTCTTAAAGAACATTTGTCGGCCGACGTGCTGAACTATTCCAAAGTCGGCGGCGGCGTGGATGATGCGATCATGCAGTATGTGCAATCAGATCATTTTGCCGCAAAAGCACCGAAAATCGTGATCTGGGAAATTCCCGGCCATTATGATCTTGATGTCATGGACGACAAGCTGTTCAACCAGATAATCCCTGCGACCGAACGTTATTGCCGCGCGCCGTCATACGAAAAGCGCATGAGCATCGTCGGTGGCGGCAAGATGGTTTTGTTTGACTTTGATAAGGAAAGACCGGCCTCGTGGCGACCGGCAGGTTATGGCGCGGACGCCCCGGACACACTGGAACCGGCTGAAGGAAAATACCTCAAAATCAGTTTTTCCGTACCGCCGCAGCAAAATTTCACGGCCGAATTCCAATATGAGAACGGCGCAATGAAGAAACAGTCTTTCGAGCCGGCCGCAAGAAACTCCGGTAAGGATTTTTATACGCTGGTTCCGGACTATCACGCGAAGCTGGAACGCATCAACCTAGCTTTGCCCTGGGACCAAAAAGCTGGATTGCGCGGCCTTTCGGCGCAGGTTTGTTCGCTGCGGGCGGGGCGGGAGCAAATGCACCACTAACATTTCAATATAAGCCTCAGACAGATAAGGCGCGTAAGGGTTATTCCCTGCGCGCCTTTTCTAGAATTGGAAATACAGGAACGGCGAGTAGCTTTCTGCACCGAGCTTGATAACCGAGAGAATGAAAACCGTGATCGCACCGGCATGAACCCAAAAGCTGCGCGCTTCTTTGGCGCTTGTGCCGCGCCATTTTTCCAGCAGCGGTACGGCAAAGATAAGGCCGTAACCGATCATCAGCGCCGTGATCGCCGCGCCTGTTACCTGCCATTGCAGCGCCTCGCTAAACCCGCCCGGCGCACCGGCGAACATGGCGCGGTAAAAATTCATGGCCTGATCGACATTGGCGGCGCGGAACATCACCCAGCCAAGCACGATCAACAGGAAGGTGAAGGGCAGCCGGAATGATTGCATAAGAATGCCTGATTTGTTTTTTGTCCCGCCCGCAGCGCGTTCAGCGCCAAGCAGAAGCCCGTGCCATGCGCCCCATAGCACGAAAGTCCAGTTCGCGCCGTGCCATAGTCCGCCCAGCACCATCGTCAGAAAAAGATTGATATAGGTGCGCGCCGCGCCTTTGCGGTTGCCGCCGAGCGGAACATAAAGATAATCACGCAGCCACGCCGACAGGCTGATATGCCAGCGCCGCCAGAATTCGGTGATTGAGCGGCTGATATAAGGGTGATTGAAGTTTTCGGTAAAGCGAAACCCCATCATCAGGCCGAGCCCGATCGCCATATCGCAGTAACCGGAAAAATCGAAATAGAGCTGTACCGTATATGCCAGCGCGCCAAGCCACGCATCCGCCATGCTGGGGTCGGGGAGGGCAAAGGATTTGTCGACGAGAGGGGCGACCGTGTCGGCGATCAGCACTTTTTTCGCAAAGCCCGTCATAAAACGGTATGCGCCCATCGCAAACTTGTCCGGCGTATGGCTGCGGGCGACAAACTGGCCGGCAAGATCTTTGTAGCGCAGAACCGGCCCGGCAATCAGCTGGGGGAACAGCGCGATAAAGGCGGCAAAGTCGCGGAAGTTTCGCGGAACCGGCGCGTCCTTGCGATAGACGTCGACCAAGAAGCTGATTGACTGGAAGGTATAAAAAGAAATCCCGATCGGCAGGATAAAACGCAGCGCCTCGATCGTGTTGAAACCAGAAGCGTTCAAAGCCGCGTTCAGACTCTCGACGCCGAAATTAAAATATTTGAAAATGCCGAGTGTTAGTAAATTGCCCGCGACCCCGACCTGCATCCAGCGCCGCCCGCGTATGCTGCCTTCGTGAAGCGTCATGCGTCTGGCGATCAGGTAATTCCAGCCTGTCACCCCGGCAAAAAGCAGCAGGAAATCAACCCGCCACCATGCGTAAAAGATATAGCTGCCGATCAGGATTGTGACCGAGCGCCAACGATTTGGCGTCAGGTAATAAGCCGCGAGAAAAAGTGGCAGGAACAGGAAAAGGAAAATGAGCGAGGAAAAAACCATGTTAAGGCATTACCTTCCCTCGCCCTTGAACAAAGGCGCATTTAGCGCGTGGTGTTGGTTGTGGCCTGCACCCAGCTAACGTCATCGTTGCTAACGGCAAAGGCGCTATAGGACTGGGCGCGTTCCAGCGATGGGCTGCCGATATCTTTGATTTTTTGCTCGCCCTTGAACAGCGCCAGCTCCACCCGCACCGGGTTTATCTGCCTTTGTGCCATCTGGCCTGCGGCAAGCGGCGGGATGACTTCGACATTGCCGTCCGCTGTTCTCAGGCTGAGATTATCTTCGCCGCTGAAATTATATAGAATGATCTGCGCCTTTGCGCGGTTGTTATTAACCGGGTCTTGTCTCAGCGCCAGCGTGCCGCGCTCTTCCAGTACAACGGTATAGAATTTACCTGCTTCGATATTAAAGCTGCTTTTTGCCTTGCCGATGACTGCCGAGACGTTTCCGGACGGTAGGGTAAAGTAGGAGGAGACTTCCTTGTAATCAAGATAATCATATTTCTTGCCGTTCACCAAAACCGGCTCGGAACCGCTGTAATTCAGGTCGCTGACAAAACGGACAAAGGCGGAGCCTTCCGGCGGGGCGGGGGCATATAGCCCGGTATCCGACGCCGCCATAGCGGGAGAGCTTCCCAGTAAAAGCAAAGTGATAACTAGCGAAAGCTTATCCATTGTCTGTCCCCTGTACAAAGCCTGTAAAGTTTCTGATCGTGTTTTTAAAAATTTGTAACAAGCCGATAACGTCTGGCTCGCTTGTTTGTTCCGCGCCGTGCGTTAAAAAATCGCTGCTGTCTTTTCTGCAAACTTTTACATCGAGTGTTTGACCCAGCAATTCAGCGGGCGGATACAAAAAGATTCTTTCGAGCGGGCTGTTTTTGTTCGGATCTAGCGCCAGAAAAAAACGACTGCTATCCGCCGCGCGCCCGGAATGGTCGAAACGATGCCTGTCGCGATCATTGTGATATCGAAGGTCTATTTTAAAAGGCCGGTGAACCGGCTTTGAGAACTCAAGCGCAAGGTAGTAATCATCTCCTCTGATCGCCTTATCTGTCAACTCGCCCAGCAGCAAGGGGTTACTGCGGCTAATTGTGTGGTTTTGGCTCTGCGCCACCGCAGTGTCGCATGTCCCATAGGCCCCCGCGACGGCTTCGCGGAAAAAGGCGGCTTCGTGGTTAAGATCATAATTTCCGGGGATTTCCCAGATGATGATTTTTTGCGGTTTTGCG
>CBDUPU010000196.1:0-4485 GCA_965369185.1 uncultured Rhodospirillales bacterium | reverse complement strand
CATGGCCAGCAATTCATGCTGGGTACCGCCCTGAAAGACCTTGGCGACAAAAGCGCCGCCGGGTCTAAGAACCTCGCGGGCAAAATCATAGGCGGCTTCGACCAGCATCATGATACGCAGATGGTCGGTCTGTTTATGGCCGATCGTATTTGCGGCCATGTCGGAGAGCACCACATCAACGCCTTCGCCAATCGCGGAAACCAGCGCTTCGGGCGCTTCATCATCCATGAAATCCATCTGCAAAAAGGTCACGCCGGGCAGCGCATCAACCGGCAGCAGGTCAAGGGCGACAACTTTGGAGGCGCCGCGTTCAACCGCGACCTGACACCAGCCGCCGGGCGCTGCGCCAAGATCAACTACTGTCACGCCGGGCTTCAGCAATTTAACCTTGTCATCAATCTCCAGCAGCTTGAATGCAGCGCGGGAGCGATAGCCGAGCCGTTCTGCCTCTGCGACATAAGGATCATTCAGCTGGCGTTGCAGCCAGCGAGTCGAGGAGTTTTTACGGCCACGCGCGGTCTTGACGCGCTGGGTCGATTCCCGCGCAGTACGGCGCTTTTTTTTGTTCGGACGTTTACCGGGTGTCTTTTGTTCAGTCATGTCAGCTTTACAGTCTTTCTATATTTGGGCGCTATAACAGCATAACCACCATCGATACGCAAAAAGCAAAGATATAAATACTGATCGATGCCGCCAGAAAAACCACACCGCGCGTACCGGGCGAATAATGGGCAAGCAGCAAGAACAGCGTAAATATGATGCTGTAAATGATCATACCGCGCGTATGCAGCGGTGAATTCATCAGGCTTAGAATACCGGTCGGATACCCGATTCCGTTCATCAGCTCCAGCTGGGTGCGAAAAGTCACAAGGCAAGTCACCAGAAATGCCAGTATGTACCAGCGGTGCCTTTTATGCACAGCAAACCAGCCGATTGGCAGCCAGATCAGATCAATCCATTGATAGATGAATGCGCTCATACTAAGTTGTTAAGGCTAATAGGATAACGTAAGTATTTAAACAGAACCGGGTCTTTAATGAATCTTACCCTTTTTCGCCCCGCCCTGCACAGGGTGTTTTCGGCCTTTTTGCTTTCCTTGCTGGTTTTCTCGCTTGTCATGCCATCCGGTCCGGCAAAGGCGCAGGCCCCTGTGATTATCCGTGATACCGAGATCGAGGATATTCTAAAATTATGGGCGGAGCCGGTGATCAAGGCGGCGCAGCTCAACCCCGATGCGGTTAAATTCATTCTGGTGCAGGACCCGAATATCAACGCCTTTGTCGCGGGCGGGCCGAACATATTTATCTTTACCGGCCTGATTACGCGCTCGGAAAATCCCGGCGAGATTATCGGCGTCATTGCCCACGAACTTGGCCATATTCGCGGCGGCCATCTGGTGCGCACGCGCGGGGCCATGCAAAATGCCTCTTATGAAAGCCTGATCGGCACGATTGTCGGTATCGGGGCGGCGGTGCTGACCGGCGAAGGCGGGCTTGGCACGGCAATCGCAGTCGGCAGCCAGTCTTCGGCAATGGGGCGGTTTCTCGCCTTTAGCCGGGTGCAGGAATCCAGCGCAGATCAGGCCGCACTCGATTATCTGGAGCGCGCGCAGATGAGCCCGAAAGGTTTGCTCAGCTTTATGGGCAAGCTGGAAGATCAGGAATTGCTGCCATCTTCCCAGCAAAGCGAATATGTCCGTACCCACCCGCTGACACGCAACCGGATCGACGCGCTGTCCGCAGGCCTGAAACGCTCTGCCTATCCCGAAACGAAAAGTCCGCCTGAATGGCAGGAACAGCACGAGCGGATGCTGGCGAAGCTGATTGGCTTTATATCGCCGGAGCAAGTGATATGGAAGTATAGCGACCGCGACCAGTCGATCGCCGCCGATTACGCCCGCGCCATTGCCGCCTATCGCCAGAACCAGGTCGATGAAGCGCTGGCAAAAGTGGACGCGCTGCTGGCACGCGAACCGGATAATCCGTATTTTCTGGAGCTAAAAGGGCAAATGCTGGTCGAGTTCGGCAAGGTCCGTGAAGGGCTGCCATCATACAAGCGCGCCGTCGAAGCCCTGCCACATTCAGGGCTGATCAGAACCGCCTATGCCCATGCGCTAATCGAATCGGCACGCGATGATAAAGCGCGGCTGCGCGAAGCGGTCAAGCAGCTGGTGCGCGCCAACAAGGACGAGCCGCGATCCACCCGCGTTCACAGGCTGCTGGCGACCGCCTATGGCAGGCTGGGACAGGAAAGTGAAGCCAAGCTGCATCTGGCAGAAGAAGCCCTGCTGAAAGGGGAAACCGCCTATGCCAAAAGACAGGCAGAAGTCGCCGCTGCGGGACTGGAAAAAGACTCTAATTCATGGCTGCGGGCACAAGATATTCTGAACTTCATTGAACAGCGGGATGAAAAGAACTAGATTACTTATTTGCCGGTTTGCTTAAAAAAATAAAAAACCGCGTAAACATCCTGTTACTTTTTATGAGGCATGCCCGAATAAACAGTATCCCATGAGAATTTTATTAGGAGAAATATAGTGCGTTCAACCCGTAACTCGTTCTTATATCTGGCTGGAACTTTCGGCCTTGCCATGGCAGCAGCCGGCTTCGTCAGCCAAAGCCCGCAAGCGGCAGAAAAGCTGAATAAAGACGAGGTCAGGGCCATCGTCAAAGAATATCTGGAAGAGCATCCGGAGCTGGTGATTGAGGCAATCCAGAGCTATCAGGAAAACCAGCAGGCAATTGAAGAACGCAAATTCCAGGAAACCATCGCAAAGCGCACATCGGATCTGGACAATCCTAACCTGCCCTATATCGGTAATCCGGACGGCGACATTGTTGTTGTCGAGTTTTTCGACTTTAACTGCGGTTATTGCAAACGGGCACTCGGCGAAGTCGTCAAGCTGGTCGAAAACGACAAGAACGTCAAAGTCGTCTTCCATGAAATGCCGATCCTGAGCGAATCTTCCAATATTGCGGCACGTTATGCGCTGGCATCGCATAAGCAGGGCAAATATTTCGAGTATCACTCGGCCTTGATGAAATATAGCGGCGGCAAGAACGAAGACTCGCTGGAAAAAATCGCCAAGGATGTCGGGCTGAATGTCGAAAAGCTGCGCAAAGACGCCAATTCTCAGGAAATCAAAGAGGAAATCGGCAACAGCCTTACCCTGTCACGTGACCTTGGCATTCGCGGCACGCCCGCCTTTGTCATCGGCGATACGCTGGCGCCCGGCTATATGACGTACCAAAACATGAAAGAAGTCGTGGATCAGGTCCGTAATGATAAAGGCTAAAAGCAACAAACTGCTTGTCGCGCTATATGCGGTGATTGTTATTGTCGCCGCCTATACCGGCTATAAATACTGGATCACGCGCGATGCGATCAGCGTCATGGCGGATACCAGCCTTGGCCAGTTCCGCGGGCCTGCCGATGCCGAAAAGGTGATCATCGAGTTTATGGATTACCGCTGCAGCTATTGCCGCAACATTGATTCAACTATGAAGGAAGTGCTGCGGCGCAACCCGGATGTTAAAATCGTTTATCGCCATTTCCCGGTATTCGGTCGTCCTTCGGTGATCGAGGCGGAAGTCGCTCTGGCTGCCGGGATGCAAGGGAAGTTCGCCGAGGCGCATGATGCACTGATCAGCCGCAGCGAACCGATCAGCGAACCGGAAATAGACGCGCTGGCACGCAGTCTCGGACTTGATATGACCAAGTTTCGTACCGACATGAAAGGGCCGGAAATCGGCTATTTGCTGCTGCAAACCATGGACATGACAGAGCAGCTCGGCATCAAAGGGACGCCCAGCTTCTTTATCGGCAACACATTCATGCCGATCAGCGACCGTGTGCCGACCGTCGAAATGTTCGAGCAGTTTTTACAGCAAGAATACGGCTCTTAAATCCGATGCGCCGTATTCTGATTCTTAACGGACCCAATCTGAATATGCTCGGCCAACGAGAGCCGGAAATTTACGGCAGCCAAACGCTGGCGGACATTGAGGCGCTGTGCCGTGAAGCAGCGCAGAAAAACGGGCAGGAAATCGATTTTCGCCAGTCCAACCACGAAGGCGAGCTGGTGGACTGGATCCAGCAGGAAAAAGACAATATTGACGGGCTGGCGATCAACGCCGCCGCTTATACCCACACATCGGTGGCGCTCCATGACGCGCTGAAATTGCTGACCGTGCCGGTTATCGAGGTACATCTTTCAAATCCGAAAGAGCGCGAAACATTCCGGCATGTGTCTTATATCGAGCCGGTGGCGACGGCGGTTTTTGCCGGATATGGCGCCGACAGCTATATAAAGGCACTTACTTATCTTGCCGAAAAGCAAGGCTGAGCGGCGGTTTTCACAGCAGGATTTATTTTGGGTGAAGTCTGTTTTGACTTTTGGAACAAACTTCTATAATCAAGACGTTTGAAATTCGCAGGAACTGGCAAGCTCAGGAAAATATAGCGATGAAGATTGATGAAAAAGCG
>CBDUPU010000195.1:0-4497 GCA_965369185.1 uncultured Rhodospirillales bacterium | reverse complement strand
TTGCCTGTGAGAAGTTCGAATTGTATCTAATGCCGACAGCCATTCTTTATAACTCATCACATTTCGAAAGCTCAAGAACGGTTCCGACAGGGATTGCCGTGTTTGTCTGCGCTTAAACTACGGATTCGAAAAATTCTCGCCTATCCGACTTTCTTAATAGGGCGGTTGTTCTTATCCATCAGAAAGATACCCGAATCCATAAAGCGATAAGTATTGTCATTCCAATATAAATAAGATGGCGCCTCATATCCTGTTTCTTTGGCGTACTGGCGCGCCTCCGATATCGCGTCTTCCAGGGTGATGTTTTCGTCCAGCTCGCGCTTTAATGGTGCAAACGCATTGGCCATGAGCGGTGAACGCAAGATTGATACATGATTTTGACCCATATTAACCCCCTAATTCATCACAATTAAATTGTGTCATATTATAACCATTAAAGCCGCAGCCAATGGAATGCTAGGGAAATCAGTTTTTGCACAACGCAACCCTTGAAAGCTATTTTCTATTGCCCTGACAGGCTTTGGCGGTCAGACTAACCCTATGGTGAAAAAGGCTGTTTTGGAAAAGTTGGGGTGTGCTGATTTTATCAGTCTGGATGCTGTGCGTCAGGCACGGGGCAGGATTGCCAGGCATATAAATGACACGCCGCTGGTCCGCTCGGATTCGCTGGGCGGCGCTTATCTCAAGCTGGAAACAATGCAGCGCACCGGGGCGTTCAAGCTGCGCGGTGCAACCAATAAATTGCTGCAGCTGACCGATGATGAAAAACGCCGCGGCGTGGTGACGGTTTCCACCGGTAATCACGGCCGCGCCGTGGCCTATGCCGCGAAAGGGCTTGGCATAAAGGCGACCGTTTGCATGAGCGATCTGGTGCCCGGCAACAAGCGCGAGGCGATCAAGGCGCTCGGCGCGGAGATTGTAATTGCGGGTCGCAGTCAGGACGAGGCCGCGCTTGCCGCGGCAAAGCTGGTCGCGCAGGACGGCATGGTGCTGGTGCCGCCCTTTGATGATCCGGACATTATTGCGGGGCAGGGCACGATCGGGCTGGAAATTGCCGAGAGCCTGCCGGACGTTGGCACGGTGATTGTCCCGTTATCGGGCGGAGGGCTGCTTGCCGGTATCGCTTTTGCCCTCAAAAGCCTAAAAACCGATATTCGTATTATCGGCGTCTCGACATTAAAATGTCCCGCCATGGCCAGAAGCATTGAGGCCGGAAAGCCGGTTGATGTCGAAGAGCTTGAATCGGTCGCGGATTCGCTCGGCGGCGGGATCGGGCTTGATAACCGCTATAGCTTTTCGCTGGTGCGCGATCTGGTTGACGATATTGTGCTGCTGGATGAGCGTGAGATTATTGCAGCAATGCGCCATTTATTTTACGAGGAAGGGCTGGTCACTGAAGGTGCCGCCGCTACCTCTGTCGCGGCGCTGCTGGCCGATAAGGGCGCGGGCAAGGGCAAGGATTGGCCCGGCCCCGTGGTCTGTGTGGTGTCAGGCCGCAACATCGATATGCAGGATTTTTTAAGATTGGTCGGTTAGTCTGATAGGCTTGAGAGAATAAGGATAGGTAATATGGCTGTCGGTTACACGGTTTTCACCAAAGCGGAATTTATGGACAGGGTCCGCCGCTGCAAGGAAAAGATGCAGGAAAAAGGGCTGGACGTGCTTTATGTTTCCGATCCCGCCAATATGCATTACCTGACAGGCTATGACGCCTGGTCGTTTTACGTGCCGCAATGTGTAGTGATCGCGCTGGACGAGGAAGAGCCGATCTGGATCGGCCGCGGCATTGATGCGCCGAGTGTGCCGATGACGACTTATCTGAAGCCGGAAAACACTTATTCCTATCTCGATACCTATGTCCATTCCGATGATTGTCACCCGATGGATTATATCGCCGATATTCTCAATCTGCGCGGCTATGGCGACAAGGTGATCGGCGTTGAAATGGACAGTTTTTACTTTACCGCCTCTTGCTACCGCCTGATGTGCCACTGGCTGCCCAATGCCGATATCAAGGATGCCGGCGTACTGGTCAACTGGCTGCGCTCGATCAAGTCGGACAAGGAAATCCAGCTCATGCGCGAGGCGGGGGAGATCCTTGATATTGTCATGAATAATGCGATTGAAATGATCGAGCCGGGTTTGCGGCAATATGATCTTGTCGCCAATATTATGCACGATCAGATTAAAGGAACCGATGAATTCGGCGGTGATTATACCGCGATCATTCCGCTGGTGCCGACCGGCAAGAATACCTGCGCCCCGCATTTGCACTGGACATCTGATCCGTTCCAGCAAAATGAAGTCGCGGTCATGGAGCTGGCCGCCTGCCGCCACCGTTATCATTGCCCGATGGCCCGCACGGTGTTTCTCGGCGAGCCGCCAAATTATCTTGATGAGCTGGCCAAGGTCGCCGAGGAAGGGATCGAGGCGGCGCTGGATGTTATCAAGCCCGGCGTGCGCAGCGAGGAAATCGAGGAAGCCTTCCGCGAAACGCTGGCCAAATACGGCTATGTGAAATCATCGCGCATGGGTTATTCGACCGGGCTGAATTACCCGCCGGACTGGGGCGAGCATACGATCAGTATCCGCCCCGGCGACAAGACCGTATTGCAGCCGAACATGACTCTGCACGTCATGCCCGGCCTGTGGCAGGATACGATCGGAGTCGAGATTTCCCAGACCATCCGGGTCACGGAAAATGGTTATGAAGCGCTCGGCAGTGTGCCGCGAAAACTGGTGGTGAAGAATTAGCATCATGAAGCTGGACAAGATCGATCTTAAAATCATCGAAGCGCTGCAGGCAGATGGCCGCCTGACCAAGCAAAAGCTCGCCGAGGCTGTTTCACTGTCGCCAAGCGCCTGTATCGAGCGTCTCAAGCGGCTGGAAAAAGAAGGGTTTATTCGCGGTTATCACGCAGATATTGCCATGGAAAAGCTGGTGCCGTATTCGGCGGTGCTGGTCGAAATTACCTTGAAGAACCACCGCGGCGAGGATTTTCGCCGTTTTGAAAGCGCCATCGCCGATATCCCCGAAATTGTAGAATGCTACGCGGTTGGCGGCGGTATCGATTATATCGTCAAATTCGTCGCCCGCAGCATCGAGGATTACCAGAAGCAGATCGATTGGCTGCTTGATAGTGATGTCGGTATTGATCGTTATTTTTCTTATTTCATTACCAAACAGGCGAAAAAAACGCCTTATCCCGTCACGCGTTTCGCGACTTCCGCATAATCCTCGGTTTTTGCCTGCTTTGGCCGCATTTTCTGCGGTGAAAGCGGTCATCTTCAGCCGCCCTTTTGGCGTTATCCGTGCAACAATTAACAGGATAACAAAAATAGGAGTTCAGGGAGATGTTGCAGGTCATGCAAGAAACCATGCCGGAAATTGAAAACAAGATCGCCGAGGCGATTGCCAATAAGGACTTGTTCCGCGAACAGGCTTATATTGATGGTGCCTGGATCAGCGGCACAGAAATGATTGAGGTAACCAACCCGTCTGACGGCAGCTTGCTCGGTATGGTCCCGAATCTCGGCCGCGCTGAAACGCAAAAAGCAATCGATGCGGCGCAGGCGGCGTTCCCGGAATGGGCGGCAATGCTGGCAAAAGACCGCGCCCGTATATTGCGCAAATGGGCGGACCTTATGCTGGAAAACAAGGAAGACCTCGCCCTGATCATGACGCTGGAGCAAGGCAAGCCCTTGTCCGAATCCCGCGGTGAAATTGATTACGCCGCCGGTTTCCTTGAATGGTTCGGTGAAGAAGCCAAGCGCTCTTATGGTGATGCGATTCCGCCGCACCTGCCGCATTCGAAAATGATGGTCTCGCGCCACCCGGTCGGGGTGACGGCGGCGATTACGCCGTGGAACTTCCCCTCTGCGATGATTACCCGCAAGGCAGGCGCGGCGCTGGCGGCAGGGTGCCCGATGGTCGTGCGCCCGGCTTCTGAAACACCGTACTCCGCGCTGGCGTTGGCGGTGCTGGCCGAACAGGCCGGTGTGCCAAAGGGCGTTTTTTCGATCGTTACCGGTGATGCGCGTGATATTGGCGAAACGCTGACTGACAGCAAAGTCGTGCGCAAAATCAGCTTTACCGGCTCGACCGAGGTCGGGCGTCTTTTGCTGGCGCAGTCGGCGGACACGGTCAAAAAAGTCTCGATGGAACTTGGCGGTCATGCGCCGTTTATCGTCTTTGCCGATGCCGATATTGATAAAGCGGTCAAGGGCGCGATCGGGGCGAAGTTCGCAACGACCGGGCAGGACTGCCTCGCCGCCAACCGGATTTATATCCACGAAGATGTTTATGAGGAATTCGCCCGTAAATTCACCGAAGCGACCGCCGCCATGAAAATGGGTGACGGCCTTGAAGAAGGGGTGGAGCTCGGTCCGCTTATGAGCAGCGCTGCCGTCGAAAAATGTGAAGCCCATGTTCGCGATGCGCTGGACAAGGGCGCGAAACTGCTGCGGGCTGCGAGTTTCATCGATTTTATCCGCTCC
>CBDUPU010000194.1:0-4507 GCA_965369185.1 uncultured Rhodospirillales bacterium | reverse complement strand
CGCGAGGAATTCAAGCACCGCATCCGGAATATCGGCCTGCAGCTGCTCGCGCTTGGACTGCATGATGCCAAGGCGCAGATCATAGGTGGACGGGTGAATGTCAGCCACCAGACCCCAGGCCAGACGGGAGCGCAGGCGCTCTTCCAGACCAAGCAGGTCGGACGGTGATTTATCAGCCGAGATAATGATCTGTTTATTCTGATCAACCAGCGCATTGAAAGTGTGGAAGAACTCTTCCTGCGTGCTGTCCTTGCCGCTGATGAACTGGATGTCATCAATCATCAGAACATCGACAGAGCGGAACGTGTCCTTGAAGTTCATCGTGTCCTTGCTGCGCAGAGCCTTGACGAACTGGTACATGAATTTTTCTGCAGACATGTACATCACGCGGCGCTCCGGCGCATGTTGCTTCATCGCCCAGCCAATTGCGTGCATCAGGTGGGTTTTGCCGAGACCAACGCCGCCATACAGGAACAGCGGGTTAAACGGGACATTGGCGCTTTCGACAACGCGGCGCGCAGCGGCATGGGCCAGCGCATTCGGTTTGCCGACAACAAAATTATCAAAGGTAAAGCGCGGATCGAACGGCGAAGACAGGTTGTATGGATCTTCTTCGACCTTGTTCTCGTTGGCTTTCAGCTTCTTGGTTTCTACTTCCGGCTCGTCATCGGACAGGATCGCATTCTGAACAACGACAATCTCGAGACGCTTGATGTTAGCGCTCTGCTCGCTGCACATTTCAAGGATGCGCGCGGCGTAATGGGTCTGGATCCAGTCGCGCATAAAACGGGTCGGGACCGAAACTTCCAGCGTGCCGTGATAGCAGGCTTGCAGAGAAAGCGGCTTGAGCCAGCTGCGGAAAACGGCTTCGCCGAATTCGCCGCGCATATCGCCATGCACTTTTTTCCAAAGATCCATAACCTCTTTGGTCGGGACGAAAGATTCGCCCTTCATGACTTCTTGTTTGCTGGCTGTCGCTGCGCCGTTGTCTGCGATCTCGGTCATCTCGTTTTTAACTCCCGCTTTTGTCAAATTGCATTTTAAACCTGTTCGTAAGCTGCCGTTCTCCGCTTCCAATGCCCTGAAAAAAGGCAAAAGAAACCCGTTGCAGATGTCTCCATCCAGCATCTGCATATTCGAACTTTGTAATCAGCTTAATTTTTCAAGGGTGACCAAAAGCCACACAGGGACTTTTGACGGGCTGAATTCAGCCTGGTCTTCCTCTTTTTTATTGGCGTCACAAACGCCTATCCTTTTTTAAAGTGGTCCAGGACGGTACCGGAAACGATTCTGAAGAAGAAATCACGATCGCTTCTAAAAAAGGGTTACTCTAGCCCCGCAAAAGTTCCACTTTCGTTCCCCCTGCGAGCCATGAAAAACAGCTTATTTTCTTTTGGAACCTTTTGCAATGAGATCAAATCAAGAACATCTAAAAAGAAATTTTTGTACAACTTTAAATTTTAGATGCACGCGCGCCCCTGAAGAAATGCAACTTCAGGGAAAAGCGTATGATTTTTCATGTAAAAGGAGCAAATATCGAAGATTTGCTATTACGCAGCTTTTTTCAACGCCTTGATACGTGAAGACAGGCGGGAGATTTTCCGCGCTGCGACGTTTTTATGCATGATGCCTTTGGCAACACCGCGCTGCAGTTCAGGTTGAGCGGCTTTCAGAGCATCGTCGGCGTCTTTCGCGTTACCGGCAGCAAGAGCCAGTTCAACTTTTTTCACGAAGGTTCTGATCCGGCTACGACGTGCGCCATTGATATCAGCGCGGCGAGCGTTGCGACGAATCCGTTTTTTGGACGATGCATGGTTAGCCATAGTTCTCTTAACCTCTTTAACAGCTATTTTTTCAATCAACCGCCTCTTTCCCGGCGGCATAAGAATTTCGTTCTCTCGAAGATCGGAGAGTTTTACGCGTAATTACTCCACATTGTCAAGATAAACTGTGCAAAACTTTTTTAGCGGAAAAGCCACGTTTTCAACGCGGCGCGACCATAAAGCGCACGACTTTGTAGTCGCCCTGCCCTTCAACATTCAAAGTCAGCAATTCACCCTGGCGCACAAACGTGTCATCAGCGACCTTCGCCCAGCCGAGTTGCGGCAAAGTTTTCTCATAAAAACTGTGGATTTCAGAGCCTGCCAGCGCCTCGGTGGCCGCGGCGGATTCAACGATTCGGCCGCCCGGCTTGTCAAACACGACCGATTCGTCGAGCATTTCATAAAGCCCCGGCATTAAGGGCACGTCATTAAGCGTCTGGAAAAACTGCTGCCCCTGCTCGACCCGATTCGCACCCTGCGCCCATGCTGACGGCCCGACAGCCACTGATAGCGTCAGGGATAAAAGTCCGGCATAAAGTGCGAAATGTCTTTTCATTGCAGTTTTGCTCACTTTTGTTTGCGGGGGCAAAAATATGTCGAGCGCCCGCTCTGCGTTATTTTCTCAACGCCCCCTACCTTGCTTACATCACACGCACAGTCCGGGCAAGCCTTGCCGGCGCGGTCATACACCGCAAACTGGTGCTGAAAGTAACCAAGATCACCATTTACCTTACGATGGTCTTTTAAAGTACTGCCACCGGCCGCAATCGCGTCATTCAGCACCCTGCGAATGGCCTGCACCAGCCTCTCCGCTTCCCCGGCGCTGACAGTGGCCGCAACGCGCTCGGGATGAATGCCGGCGTAAAACAACGCCTCGCAGACATAAATGTTCCCAAGCCCGGCAACCACGCGCTGATCCATCAGCGCCGCCTTCATCACTGTCTTCTTATTCTTCAGTTTATCATGCAGCACCGGCCCGGAAAAACGATTATCCAGCGGCTCCGGCCCCAGATTGGCAAAAGAGGGCAAAGCCTCCAGCGCATCATCACGGGCCAGCATGACCATGCCAAAACGGCGCGGATCGGCAAACACCATGCGCGCCCCGCCCTTAAAATCAATAATGAGGTGATCGTGCTTTTGCAGCGTATAATCCTGCCCCGGCGCCAGCAGCAAAATACGCCCCGACATCCCAAGATGCAAAATGACCGTCTGGCCGCCCTCCAGCCGCATCAGAATATATTTCGCCCGCCGCCCGAAATGAACGACCTGCCGCCCCTCCAGCGCCTGCGCCAGCCCTTGCGGAAAAGGAATCCGCAGCCCCGCACGGCGCGGATCGACACGCGCAATGGTCAGGCCTTTAAGCGCCTGCTCCATCCCGCTTCGAACGGTTTCTACTTCGGGTAACTCGGGCATCCTGAAAAATTAATCCTTTCCGCATAAAAATCAAAAGCGAAAAAGAGAAAACGGACCGTTAAACGGTCCGCTTCCCCTGTGTGTGAAAACATATGTGCAAAAAAGAAAATGCATAAATAAATTAGATTTAGGCATTTTTTATACCGAATCAGGCACGATGTCAACATCAATTATGCACTATAGTGCATTTTTTATGTAGACGCCTGAGTGAAAATTTTTTATAAATTACCCTGTTATGCCCAGCATCGAACAAATAAAAGCAGCTCGCGCCTTACTAGGCTGGAATCAGAAAGACTTGGCGGACCACGCCAGCCTTTCACAAACTGGTATTGCACGGATCGAGAATGGAACACACCAGCCAAACGCCGCAACGCTGGAAAAGATTGTTGCCGCCATGCAAAAAGAAGGCATCATCTTTACCGAAAAAGGTCTGGAGAAAAACGACTACCCGATCTACCACACCGAAGGAAAAGATCATGAAGAGGCATATTTAAAACTTCTAGAAGATGCCTACGATCACCTTACTACTATAGAGAACCCTGAACTCCTGATCATGTTTGCGGACGACAAGGTTTCACCAAAATCCGTAAACGACATGTACAGAAAACTGCGCAAAGCAGGCGTCACCATGCGGCAGATCATAGAAGACGGGAACACTTACATTATGGGGCCGCTCGATGAATATCGCAGCATCCCGAAAGAATTCTTCATAAACCGGGTTACCCTGATTTACGGCAACCGCATCGCCAACGAAAGTACTGACGTTTGCCGCGGCGTTATTCGTGTTGATCCAGTGAACGCCGATATTCAGCGCAACATGTTTAACTTGCTCTGGCACGTACTTGAACGCCCGACGGAATCAACGGCAGATGAACGGTTCTGATTACTATATGCTTAAAGTTAAGAACGGTGCTGGCTGGCGCACCTTCGATAAGGCGCGCCTGCAAATCAGCGTCGGTCAGGAATATCACGAAGGTGAGAAGTTTCTGGCGACGCTATCATGGACAAACGAGCGTTTTGACAAGGTCATTATCTGCGTCAACGACACCTTGCAGCGGCACAATCTCGAATTTGACGGCCACACGCCAGACGAAGCCTTCGCGTTATCGCTGGCAGCGGGGCAGCAATGGATCGAAAGAAACAGTGAAATAATTCACCAGCTCAGCAACTACGAATTGATGCGGTGGGAAGAATGGCGCACCCAGCCAGCCTATGAGTACGGGCTGGCGATTATGAAACGGCTATATAAAGACAATGACTCTTTTCGTAAC
>CBDUPU010000193.1:0-4520 GCA_965369185.1 uncultured Rhodospirillales bacterium | reverse complement strand
AATCAACCGCGCCACCCGTACCGTAGGCCTGAAAAATGCCGCCGCCGTCCGTCAGCGCGTCGCTGCGATGAAAGAAAAACATAACGAAATGCGCACGCGCCACCGCGAAATCATCCGCAATCGCAATCAAAGACAACAGAATTTACAACAGGAACAGCGCCGCCAACGGCAAGAACGCCGCATAGAAAATCGTTCTGAAAGGCGCCCCGAAAGCACCCCCGAAAACCGCACGGAACGTTTCCGGGATCGCGCTACGCCGCAGCGGCAACAAGCGCCCGCACAAAGAACCGGGCAGCCTCCGTCAAGGCCGCGCCGCATTAATGATTAAAAGATAGATTATTCAGAAAAATCAGGCTTCAGCCCAAGCGTCTGGTCGCCTTCTTCAAGGATTGTCCGGGTCTCCTCGGCGGTTTCCCGTGCTTCGTCGGAATTTGCCAGCGTTTTCGCACCTTCAAGACGTTGCCGCGCCGCTGCGGATATTTCAACAACATCCTGCTTTGTCGCCGCACCATCGGCCTGTGCCGCTTGCTGCTTTTGATCATCTTTACCGTCCGCGCCCTGCTTGTCCGTTCTGAACAGCTTGAGCAGCGGATTATTGGAAATCGGAGGTATAGCCATCGCGTTATCCTAACCGTTGCCTATGATATATTTTCCCAAAAACCCAACCTTATCATACCACAAATCAGGTTTTTCAAAGATTAACATTTCTTGCTATGATGCATTAAATTTCGGTGCAGAAGCATTTGAATTGGCAGGAGGTTTTAGCATTTCAGCCTCCAGCTTCCGGCGGGTGATACGCGCCTGCGGAAATTTTTCCTCGACCACCCGCGCCAACTCCAGATCATGCAGATTACGAATACCGACCGCGCCTGATCGTGGGTAAAGCACTTGATTTACGTAATCCTGCACAATCGCCCCCTGCTGCTCGATACAAAAATCATCAAAATCCGAGCTTTTATCCAGCTTGTAATCATAAAAATCACAATCGCGCAGAAGTTTCTGAATAATGGTAAAAGTATTCTGATGCTGCCAGATATGGGTCATTTCATGCATAAAGACGCCCAGCTTCCAGCCACGTACCTTGCTAAAGTCTTCAGCCTGATTAGCTGGTCCCCAAAAATCAATATGACGGGTACTGCCGACAACGACGCTTGCAGCGATCCCGTCTTTATCCTCTCCATAATGTTTACGAAGATACCGGGTATCCAGCGTATCACCAAAAACGCTATGCGCCACCGCAATTTCCCCCGGTGTCAGCTTAACGCCTCCTTCTCGCTGAAAGTCATTTTTTAACACGGCCACTTCAACAGCAACATTAAAGCCAACAGCACTAATCGCCGTCCCGATCGCCGCCCCCCTGAATATCTTGCGCAATGTCCCTTTGCTCTTGTCTTTCACGGCAATTTTCTCCCTGTATAGCGGACTTTAATGACCACCCTTATTTTGCATTATGTAATCTATAACAAACCACAGACTGCGCGCAAATGAAAAAACGCGGGCGGCTGAGCCATGCGCGGGGACAGCATATCAAATTCATGGTGCTTCGCCTGCTTCAAATAAATCATGGCAATCCGGCGGTGCAGCTTGACGATCCGGCTTTGCGGCCGCGCTTGTAACAGCTCCAGCGCCCGTTTTCCAACTGCACCAGTCACCTCAAGAAACTCATCACCCGGCTTAAAATCATAGACCGCGCGCTCTGCAACGCCCTGCGCCGCCATCAAATCACCGGGCATATAACAGCGCTGCTGACTGGCATGAAACGGCACCGCCCGCAGCAAACCGCTCAGTCCGTAACCAACCGCAATATCGCGCAAGGTCTTTTCGTCCTCCGTTTCGCCGCTAACCCGCAGCGCCAGCCGCAGCAGCGGCGCGCCGGTGAAATCGGCGTAATTCTCCAGCCCTTCCATCGAAGCAGGCAGCACATTCTCAAGATCAAACTCCCGCGCATAAACAAGCTGCTCGAAATCTTCGCGCGGCAAATCATATTGCGCTATCGCAGCGGCAAGGTCGGGCATGATCTCGTTCTGGCGCGGCTTCTTGCCGTCATAAACCTCGGCCAGCGCATCACGCCACCATTGCAGCCGGATCAGCCCCAGCGTCGTGTCAGTCACAACTTCACGCGTCTTGGCGATCTCGTGATTAAATGCGAACAACGCCCACAGCGCCGCCCGCCGTTCCGCCGGCATTAACAGGCTGATCAGGAAACGGTCGGGGTCATACTGGCGCACCAGCTCGCCGCAATAGGTCAGTTTTTTCTCGGCCATAAATTTCCAGTTTACTGTTGTCAAAAGAAACTATGAGTATAGGCTATGCATTAGCATATTTTGAACAAACCCCAAGGAGGAATTATCATGGCTCTTACACTTCCCGAACTGCCTTTCGCATATGACGCGCTTGAGCCCTACATGTCGGCGGAAACTTTTGAATTCCACCATGACAAGCACCACAAAGCCTATGTCGATAACGGCAACAAGCTGCTCGAAGGCTCCGGCCATGAAGGCAAGTCACTGGAAGAAATCATTGTCGCAGCCGGTGAAGGCGGCCTGTTTAATAACGTTGCCCAGCACTGGAACCACTCCTTTTTCTGGAACTGCCTGAAGCCGAACGGCGGCGGCACCTCCCTGCCAGGCAGCATTGCCGGCAAAATCGACAGCGACCTTGGCGGCTACGATGCTTTTAAGGCCAAATTCGTAGAAGCCTGCGTCACGCAGTTCGGTTCCGGCTGGGGCTGGCTGGCGATGGACAATAACAGCGGCAAGCTGGAAATCGTCAAAACCGGCAATGCCGGCGTTCCGTTCACCGAAGGCAAGACCCCGCTTCTGACCTGCGATGTCTGGGAACATGCCTACTACATCGACTACCGCAACGCCCGCCCGAAATACGTCGAGGCCTTCGTTGATAACATGATCAACTGGGAATTCGTCGAATCTCTGATGGAAAAGGGCCCGCTTAAAATCGCAGCGTGATTTTAAGCAAACCTAGAAAAGCAAATCGCAGCGTAATTTTAAGCAAACTTAAATAAGCAAATTGCGACATACATCCCGGATAACGCCAGCGCGTATCCGGGATGATTTTATCTGATCACAGTGGCGCTCCTCCATTCTTTATGCTTATATAAGAAAAACAAAAAAATGAGCATATACAGGGACGAAGAATAAAATGGCAAAGCTTTGCGCTGCTATTGTAACGGACATCCATTACGGTTTTGACATCAAGGACAAGATGGGCTCCAAGGCCCCGCGCCTGATGCGTAAATTCATTAAGGCCGCCAATGATCGCGGCGTCGACCTAATCGTCGATATGGGCGATCGCATTTCCACCCGCAATGAAGAAGATGACCGCGCCTATATGAAGGCGCTGCGCAAACATTTCAACAAGGCCGCTATGCCGGTTTACAGCAATATCGGCAACCACGACATCAGGCACCTAAGCCGCGCCGAAAACGAGGAAATCATGGGTTGCCCGGCCGATTCTTATACAAAGGAAGTCGGCGGCTATCATCTGGTATTCTGGAACCCGACATTTTACATCACAGAAACCGGGCTGGAAGTCTCCAGCCAGGACATGAAATGGCTGAAAGAAAATATCGAAAACACAGACAAACCGGCCATCCTGTTTTCCCACGTCCCGCTTGATAATCAGGGCGACGAAGCCGAAGACCCGTACACAAAATACTTCTTCTGGACACAAGGCGAAGAGATTCGAAAGATTCTGGAAGATGCAGGCAACGTCATCTTATGCATGGCCGGTCACCGCCACCGGAACCGCCACCGCGAGATTAACGGCATTCACTACGTCACCCAGCAATCCCTCACCAGCCAGTGGCGCGAACGTTACCGCATTCCCAGCGGCACATTTTCCTACCTCGAACTGGAGGACGGAAAAATTGCGATCCACTTACAGGGTAAATTTCTAAAGACCTACGAACTGAAGCCCAAACTCGGCTAAACGGACAGACAGGAAAATCCCTTACTAAAGCGGCAGCAGTACCGCGGCTACGCGCCGCCCTTCAGCCAACAGCACATTATAAGTGCGGCAAGCCGCGCCGGTATCCATAGCCTCCAGCCCGACACCTTGCGCAGAAAGCGCCTGCTTTAAAGCCGGTTTAACAAACTGCATCTTCGCCCCGCAGCCGAACAGAACAACATCGATCTCCGCCGCAGCATCTATGACCTGCTGCAAATTATCCGGGCGCAAATCCTCAACCGCACCGTCATAATCCCAGTGCTCCACCCGGTCGGGAAAAACAATAATAGCAGAAGAAAACGCCTGCCCGCTCACCGTAAAACTACCGGGGCCGTACCCTTGAACAACCTGCCGATCAGACCTGATAAGCGGCGTAATATCCATTAGCTGGCAGCTTCCCCGGCCTCGTCACCTGTCGCTTCTTCGGCTTGCTCTGCCTCGCTAAGACGCAGCTTGGTATAAACCAGCAGCGGCGCTGCGATAAAGATCGAGGAGTGCGTCCCGATGGCGATACCGAAGAACAGCGCGGTAACGAACGCCCGAATAACCACGCC
>CBDUPU010000192.1:0-4598 GCA_965369185.1 uncultured Rhodospirillales bacterium | reverse complement strand
ATGAGGGCGAGTTTGGGCGTTTGTTTGCGGATATGGAGGGTGGCAGGCTAGAGATGGCCCAGGATGCTGCGCTTTTTACCGGTGCTACTATCGTGCTCAAGGGGGCGGACACCGTAATCGCGCATATGGGACAAAAAAGCGTTGTTAATATTCATGCTACGCCATGGCTAGCAACAGCGGGATCCGGGGATGTGCTTGCGGGGATCATTGCGGGGCTGATGGCGCAAGGGATGCCTTCGTTTGAAGCGGCCTGTGCGGCTGTGTGGATTCACGGCGAGGCAGGCGAGCGCAAAGGCGCGGGATTGGTGGCGCCGGATATAATTGAGGAAATTCCTGCCGTTTTGAGCGATTTAACTTGAAATCCTTTCAGATTTTTGGTTTGTGAAGGGCAGATTTTATCCGCGGATGTGGTGAAATTGGTAGACACGCTAGATTTAGGTTCTAGTGCCGAGAGGCGTGGGGGTTCAAGTCCCTCCATCCGCACCATCCTTTACATAGCGCTGTAGAAGCGTTAAAAGGACGAAACAATCAATCAGGATTTGGAAAGATATGCAGGTTAAAGAACTCAAAAGCGAAGGTCTCAGCTATGAGCTGGAAGTAACTGTCAAAGCGACGGATATCGACAAAAAGGTCGAAGCAAAGTTACAGGAATACGGCAAGACCCTGAAGCTTCCAGGCTTTCGTCCGGGGCACGTACCGCTGAACATTCTCAAACAACGTTATGGCCGCGCCGTTATGGGCGAAGTGCTTGAGCAGGCTGTTAATGACAGCAGCCAGAAAGCTCTGACCGACAAGAATCTTCGCCCTGCGCTGCAGCCGAAGATCGAGGTTAAGGAGTTTGATGAAGGCAAAGACCTGATTTATTCGATGGCCGTTGAGGTTATGCCGGAATTCGAAATTGCCGACCTGAAAAAGCTTTCACTCGAAAAGCCCGTCACGAAAGCCGAAGAAAAGGCTATTGACGAAGCGTTGGAGCGTATTGCAAAGCAAAATCAGGACAGCGAAGTCGTCGAGCGCGCTGCCAAAAAGGGTGATATTGTCGCGATTGATTTCCATGGCCGTACTGCTGACGATAATGTCGAGCATCCGGGCATGCATGCGCATGGCCACCGCCTTGAGCTTGGTAGCGGCCAGTTCATTCCGGGCTTTGAAGATCAGCTGATCGGTAAAAAGGCCGGTGAAAAAGCTGAGGTGAAGGTTTCTTTCCCGAAAGAATATCACGCAGAAGATCTTGCAGGCCGTGATGCCATCTTTGATGTTGACGTTCATGAAGTGCGTGAGCCGAAAGACGCAAAGATCGATGACGAGTTTGCGAAGAAGCTTGGCCTTGAAGACGTAAAATCCTTGCGCGATGCCGTTAAGGAGCAAATCCAGTCCGAGTATGATCAGGTCAGCCGCATGAAGCTTAAGCGCGCCTTACTTGATGCGCTCGATGATGCGCATGACTTTGAAATTCCGGGCGGTATGATGGAGATGGAATATGGCAATATTCGTCAGCAAATCTCGATCGAGCGCCCTGATCAGGTTAAAGACGGCGAACTGCAATTGGACAAGGATGAAGAGGAAGAGCTGAACGCGATCGCAGAGCGCCGCGTACGTCTTGGTCTTATCCTTTCCGAGATCGGCCGCCAAAACAATATTCAGGTTAATGACCACGAGCTTCAGCGTGCTGTTATTACCGAAGCCCAGCGCTATCCGGGTCAGGAGGCGCAGGTCTTTGAATATTACAAGAGCAACCGTCAGGCGCTTGAGGCCCTGCGTGCGCCGGTTTATGAAGACAAAGTGGTAGATTTCATCGTTGAGTTGGCTGACATCAAGGAGAAAGAAGTTTCCCTTGAAGAGCTGACCAAAGAAGATGAAGACGAGGCTTATGTCGGCAAGAAGGGCAAGAAGGCTTCTACCAAGAAAGCTGCCTCTTCCAAAAAAGCCGCTTCTTCCAAGAAGAAAGAGGAAGATGGCGAGAAAAAGCCGGCAGCGAAAAAGGCAGCCAGCAAGAAAGCTGCTTCGAAGAAAAAAGCGTCTTAATCGACCGTTTCGAAAGTTAGAAGAAAGCCTCCCGTCACGGGGGGCTTTTTTATTTTTTATAAGATCCGGGAGAAGGCTGTAACACCCAGCTTTTTTAAAACAGACGGCTTTAGGTCTTGAACAAAGCCTGTCGCCGCGATAACTTGTGTACAGAACGAATTCAACAATCCCTACCTGAGAAGTCTTCTAACATGACCGAACGCGATCCTATCGATAATTTTTATAACTACCTCGTCCCTACTGTCGTTGAGCAAACGAACCGTGGCGAGCGTGCCTATGACATTTACTCCCGCCTGCTGAAGGAGCGTATTATCTTCCTTACCGGTGAAGTGAATGATCAGGTGTCGGCTTTGATCTGTGCTCAGCTTCTCTTTCTTGAGTCGGAAAATCCGAAAAAGGATATTTCCTTCTACATCAACTCACCGGGCGGTGTCGTAACTTCCGGTCTGGCTATGTATGACACGATGCAATATATCCGCCCGCCGGTTTCGACGGTCTGTGTCGGTCAGGCTGCTTCGATGGGCTCTTTGCTGCTGACAGCAGGTGAAGCTGGCAAACGTTTTGCTCTGCCGCATGCCCGTATCATGATTCACCAGCCGCATGGCGGCGCTCAAGGTCAGGCGACTGATATTGAGATTCAGGCGAAAGAAATTCTCCGCCTGCGCGCGAAGCTTAATGACATTTATGTTCAGCACACTGGCCAGAAGCTTAGCGTGATCGAAAAAGCGATGGACCGCGATAACTTCATGTCTTCTGAAGAAGCGCAGAAATTCGGCCTGATTGACCAGGTTGTCCAGAGCCGCGGTGAAGCTGCTGAAGCGATTAAAGGCAAATAAAGAGAAGCGGGAAAAAGTTCCCTGTAATCTTCAAAACGTTGGACACCGGGTTGATTTACACCCGGTGTACTCCATTTCAGTAATTAATTGAAATGGTTGTGGGCTGGCAACTTCCTCTTAATACTCATAGGCTATGATATACTGATAGATGTTATGAGAGCTGTTCGCCGGCTTACCCTCAAAAAAACGGAGAGTGAATACTTATGATTGGCTTGTCTTCTTCAAAAGAGAGTTCTTTGCCGGTATTGCCCTTACGGGATATCGTTGTTTTCCCCCATATGATTGTGCCTTTGTTCGTTGGCCGTGAAAAATCGGTTAAAGCGCTCGAGTATGTCATGCAGGAGAACAAGCAGATTCTTCTCGTGACCCAGAAGTCGCCGGCGGATGATGATCCGGGACCTGATGATCTGTACGAGGTTGGTACTGTCGGTACGATTTTGCAGCTTTTGAAGCTTCCTGACGGCACGGTTAAAGTGCTGGTCGAGGGCAGTCGCCGTGTTCAGGTCGGCAAGTTTGAGGAAAAAGAAGATTATATGCAGGCCTCGGTTTCCGACATTAAGGACGAGGCGCTTGTTAATGACGAGCTTGAGGCGCTTTCCCGCGCTGTCGCGTCGGAGTTCGAGCAGTATGTAAAGCTGAATAAGAAGATCCCGCCGGAAGTGATTGTTTCGATCAACCAGATCGAGGAGCCGACCAAGCTGGCGGATACGATCGCCGCACACCTTGCGCTTAAAATCGATGAAAAGCAGGAATTGCTGGCTATCGCCAATACCGGCGACCGTCTGGAAAAGATTTATGGTCTGATGGAAGGCGAAATCGGTGTGCTGCAGGTTGAAAAGCGCGTCCGTAACCGTGTCAAACGCCAGATGGAAAAGACCCAGCGGGAATATTATCTGAATGAGCAGATGAAGGCGATTCAGAAAGAGCTCGGTGATAATGAAGGCTTTGATGAGCTGGAAGAGCTGGAAAAGAAAATTAAGGAAACCAAGCTTTCCAAGGAAGCGCGTGAAAAAGCCGAGCATGAGCTGAAGAAGCTGCGCCAGATGAGCCCGATGTCTGCCGAGGCGACCGTTGTTCGCAATTATCTCGACTGGATTTTGGCTCTGCCGTGGGACAAGCGTTCCAAGGTTAAGCGCGACATGAAAGAGGCTAAGCGTACGCTCGAGAAAGAGCATTACGGGCTCGAGAAAGTTAAAGAGCGTATTCTTGAGTATCTTGCCGTTCAGACCCGTACCAAGAAAGTGAAGGGGCCGATTCTTTGTCTTGTCGGGCCTCCGGGCGTGGGTAAAACGTCGCTTGGTCAGTCTATTGCCGGCGCGACCAACCGTAACTTTGTCCGTATGTCGCTTGGCGGCGTTCGTGATGAGAGCGAGATTCGCGGTCACCGTCGTACCTATATCGGTGCGTTGCCGGGCAAAGTGATCCAGGGCATGAAAAAGGCTGGTTCCAGTAACCCGCTGTTCCTGCTGGATGAGATCGACAAGCTCGGTTCCGACTGGAGAGGTGATCCGAGTTCGGCGTTACTTGAGGTTCTTGATCCAGAGCAAAATGACAAATTTGCCGATCATTATATGGAACTGGACTACGATCTTTCGGATGTCATGTTTGTCTGCACGGCCAATACGACAGCTACTTTGCCGCGGCCTTTGCTTGACCGTATGGAGATCATTCGCGTTGGCGGTTATACCGAGGATGAAAAGTTGGAAATCCTGAAGCGTCACTTGCTTCGCAAGCAGA
>CBDUPU010000191.1:0-4615 GCA_965369185.1 uncultured Rhodospirillales bacterium | reverse complement strand
AAGTTATTCCTGATACCGTTTACGATCATGACGGAACTAGCAGACATTACAGAGACAAGCGACAATAACAACGGCAAAGACGCCGATAGCACGCGCAACCGCACGACGAGCGCGGCGCTGCGCCATGGCCGCAAGCGTATTTTTGTCAGTATCGGCCTGTTATTCGGGCTGTTCGTGCTCGCGGCGATTGTCTTTTCTCACCTGATCGGCGCGCCTTTTACCGCCCCGACCGAAAATGTCAGCCACGCCATCGGCTTTAGCTACGTCTTGCCCTTTTCCATCGGCATCACCGGCTATTTTATCATTCAGCTTATCGCCCATCTGCGCCAGCCCGGCCTTGTGCCTTTGTCCGAGCGGCTGAGCAACGTTCTTGCCGACGGCTTTTTCCTGCTGCTTTTTGCCGGGGTCGTTTATGTGCATTTCCAGATCAAGGCCTGGATGCCGCTGATCAACCCGGTCATGTATGACGATCTTTATTTTGCCATCGACGAAAAGCTCCGCTGGCTGCTAAACGGCCTCGGCGCGATCCGCGGCGCGATCGGCGGCATGTCAAAGCGCGTGGACTATCTTTACCAGCTCGGCTTTCTGGCGATGTTCGCCGTTTCGCTTTGGGGGCACGCGCTCGGCGACCGGCGCTGGCACTTTAATAATATGTACGCAATCCTGCTGCTACAGATCATCGGCGCTTTTACCTATCTGATCGCTCCTGCAGTCGGCCCGTTTGTGTTTGAATACGGCCCTAACGCCGCCGCCACCGAAGCGCAGATTAAAATGCTGGAGGCCTTCCGGCTGGTGCAAGAACAAGGTGCGGCCTGGCTGGCCGTCCATGGCAGCGATTATTTCACCGGCCCGCCAGCAGCGATGCCTTCGCTTCATACCGCCGGAGCGATCATTATTACCTATTACATGATACGGGCGCGGTCAGTCTTCGCGCCGTTTATGGTGATGATGACCAGCTGGATCCTGATTGAATCTGTGGTATCGCGCTGGCACTACCTCGCCGATCTGCCGCCGGGCCTGCTGCTGGCAATTGCGTGCATCTATATCAGCAACCGCATATGCCGCCCGGTTACAGAACAAGACCATTCAAAATAATAAATGAGAGTATTTTACGGACGCGGGCCGAGTGAACGCGTCGGCAAGGAACGCCCCTGCACAACGGCGATGCCCTGATCGAACAGGTGGAAAGCCTCGCTCGGCGTTTCGACATGCTCTGCAATCAGCGCGATGTCAGGGTAACGGGCTTTAAGGTCACTGATCGTTTCAAAAAAGACCGAATTGCCCGCCAGACCTTCGCGAACCAGCTTGCCGTCAAGTTTGATGTAATCAATATAAGGCGCGAAATCGTTAAGCCGTTTCCAGCCCAGTTCATCCGGGTAAAAATCATCCAGCGCAAAACGATAGCCTTTTTCGCATGCCGCGGTTAGCAATTCATGCGACACTTCGTATTCGGCTTCATATTCCAGAATTTCAAAGACGATTTTCTTTGCCGCATGATTGTGAGGCAGAATATCCAGCTCCTGCCAGAACAGTTTCTGTGCCAGCGTAGAGCATAGGGCATTGATCGTTACAGCGGATTGCCGGTTCGGCTCGATCTTGCGCAAGGCCGCGAAGATCAGGAACTTGTCCAGGCTCGGCATCATTCCCTTATCAAAAAGCTCCTGAATTGCCCTGCCCGATGGAATTGAATCCCCTTTGGAGTCCCACGCCCGCAACAGAAGTTCGCGCGCATCGGTCCGGTCGGCGCCAAGCCAGTCTTCAGAGTGAAACGTAAACCGGTCAAACCTGAAAGCTTCCAGAAGCGCTGCCGCCGGTTCCAGATCTTTTTGTGGTTCCAAATAGTGCGCGGCATGCGCCCGCCAGTGCGGGCTAAGACGTTGGGTTGCTATAGCAGTGCGACTATTCATAATATGACAATACTTGAAAAATTAACAGGAACACAACTTTTAAGCGGAAAGAATTAAAAAAAGATAAACCTGCCTTTCGGACAAGCAAAGGCGAAGCAATTGAATAATCAACGCATTTCGCGCTGCATGGCCCACTTGATTTGTGCAAAGTCACTATCCATAGTACCGGTAATAACAAGCTGCTTGGTCTTGCGCGGACGGGTGCCCTCGCCAAGATAAATACTGTTTTCCAGACGGAGCGTACCGGCGCTATGCACAAACCGCCAGCCAGCGCCGCCGGGTAAGCGCAGCAGTGCTTCTTCACCGTCACGGATCAAAGACACTAATACACGCGGGTGCAGATGGAAGCGTAATGTCACCTCCGCCGGTTTGACCGCACCGATAGAGCAGGTCAGGCTTTCTTCACCGCGAAAATCATGGCCGGATTCACCCAGATAAAGGCGACGGCGGTGCGTAATACCGTTCAGCGGCACATAACCGTCATGCGATGCCTCGACCAGAACAGCGTTTTTCGCTTCCTGCCGCTGTACCGTCACCTTGCGCGGCTTACGGCCAAAATGCCCGCCGCCTTCTTCGGCGCTACGAATTTCACAGGCATTGCGGTAATCAATCGTCAAAGCATTATGCGCCGCCGTGGCACGCAAAGAATCCTGCCACATCGGGTCAAGCGGGTGCGCGCCGCAAGAAACAAACACACGCTCTTTGCCATAGACAAACTCAAAAGCCAGCGGCGCGGCATGGGCGCTTTTATCATGCGGATAGGCAGGCGGAGCGCCGCAATCCATCATCACCATGCTGCGCCCCAGCGTTATCCGCTCGAACCCTGATTGCGGCAGGCCGGGCAAGACTTTGCCGCGCGCGTTGGAGCGTGTCAGAACCGCATCAGTCAGCAGCGTATTGCCTTCCTGCGCCCCATGAAACAAGGCAAAACGACGATCAGCATAGCGGAAAAACCGCAGCGCCTGCGCCATGCGGTCGATTGTATGTTCCAGCTGCGCCGGAACCGGGTATTCCCCGGCAAGCAGCGCCGAACGAATATCAATAAAGATTTGCAGCGCATCGCATAAAGTCTGCGGCGAACGGCTAATATGACCGCCATCAGGCAATATCTGCTTGCCGCTTTCTTCCTGAAGAAGGTCAAGCGCCTGCTCCAGCCAGCTTTCACGGGACTCCAGCGCAATCCCGGCATAGGCAAGGCCTTTGATCGCCTGCAATGCCGCCAGCCCCGGCTCGCTGCCCGGTGCGGCGCGCGACAAATGCCGCGCCTGACGGATCAACGTGGTAAAGAAACGGTCCTGAAATTCTTCATCCGCACTCGCGCCAAAGAAATCATACAGCGCAATCCAGTTGGCCAAACGCTGCCCGGTATAATCAGCACGCCAGATCGACGGCTGGCACAAATGATAACGGCGCATCCAGCTTTCCAGCATATCCCTAGCCTGAAGCCGTGCCTGATCACCGCCCAGCGCCTTCAGATCACGCAGCCAGTCAAAACCGTGCATATGGCGCAGCCAATGCGGCCCGACACCTGATGGTTCCCAGCAATCGCCGTGCAGTTCCAGCGTCTCGCCGTCCACGGCAAAAGCGCCGCTGCACAGCCAGCGCCCGCGCTCTGCGTCGCCCGGCCAACTATCGGAAAGCTGCGTGATAAAACCGTGCGGCACACTACCGCCCAGCGACCAGTTATAAACGACATTATTAAAGGCAAAATGCCCGGCCCTGCTGCGGATCTGGCGCAGGAATTTTTGCGGAATATGCGGTTTTGAAAACTCGAGCATACTCTACCCCTCACCTCGCAGCGCTTTGATATTATCCGCGTAGCCCCCCGGCCCGTCTTTAAATACGGCAGTCCCCGCCACCAATACATTCGCCCCGGCCTCAATCGCCAACGGTGCGGTTTCAGGTGTGATGCCCCCATCAACCTGTAAATCAACCGGATGGTCCGCCCCGTCTATAATCGCTTTCACGGTACGAATTTTATCGAGCAGCGGAATGAAGCTCTGCCCGCCGAAACCGGGATTAACCGTCATCACCAGCACAAGATCGACCAGATCAATGACATTTTCCACGACGTGCGGCGGCGTTGCGGGATTAAGCGCAATCCCGGCCTTTAAGCCAAGCCCCTTGATCGTTTGCAATGTCCGGTGAATATGCGGCCCGGCTTCCGGGTGAACGGTAATAATATCGGCGCCGGCCTTGGCGAAATCTTCAAGGAACAAATCAACCGGCGAAATCATCAAATGAACATCGAACGGCTTTTTAGAATGCGGCCGCAGCGCCTTGACTACAGCCGGACCGATCGTGATATTCGGCACGAAATGCCCGTCCATGACATCGACATGGACATAATCGGCACCTGCCTGATCAATCGCACTGACCGCTTCGCCAAGCGCGGCAAAATCAGCGGAAAGGATAGACGGCGCAATACGAATGTCCGGAACGGCGGTCATGAAATGAAAACCTGTTAGTCAGATATGCTTCTCAGAATACCCCGCGAACGCAGGGTGTTATCTTATTTGTACCAAATTCGCACGAGCTTTTCACGTAATAAAGAAAAAATAAATTGCGCCCGCAAAAAATTTCTACGGGCGCAACATACGCAAAGAATAAAATCAAAATCGGGGCAAGTAACCGGGAAAGTCCCCAAAATTACGAAGGCACGTGTCCGTTACCATTGCTACGGTTACTGACAGGCGCCGGCGCGGTGG
>CBDUPU010000190.1:0-4637 GCA_965369185.1 uncultured Rhodospirillales bacterium | reverse complement strand
CACTATCACCATAAGGCCTTGACCCAATATCAATCGCATTCTTCAGAACGCCCGGCACAGAACGGTTATATTCCGGCGTCGCAAAAATAACGCCATCGGACTTCTTGATCCGCCCCCTGAAATCTAGCCACTCCTGCGGAGGGTCATCATCCAGATCCTGATTATAAAGTGACAAATGCCCAATTTCGACAATTTCCAGCTTAAGACTGTCCGGTGCGACGGACGCAAGTGCATGGGCCACCATCCGATTATAAGAGCCCGCCCTCAGGCTACCAACGAATACAGCGACATCATAGTGCTTGCTCATATCTCACCTTCCACAAAAGTTATCGGTGAGTGTGCAAACAAATTTATGTGCGACAAGTTCCTTTGATCGCTCTGAAAGTCTTGTTCATCTAAACAAAAGGAGCGGTATTTTGCAGGCCTTGATGAGAGAGGCCGTTGTGCTGCCAAGCAGGATGCTGCGCATACGGGAGTGGCTGTATGCGCCCGTGATCAACAAATCAATATTATGCTCCTGAACATAGGCCGCTATAGCCTCGTCCGGATGAGCGCTATTTTTATGGACAACCGTGACATTCAGACCCGCCGCTTTTAACCTGCCTTCTGTTTCGGCTGTATCCACCGCATCTCCTCCAGAAGGCGCGACTGCCAGTAAATGTCCCTCCAGCCCCTGAAAGACAGGCTGCGCCACCAGATAATCAATCGCTTTTTGAACGCTGCCCTTGCCGTCATAAGCGACAAGAAACTTCTGGATCGGGCGCACAACCGACGATACGACAAAAAGCGGCTTGTGAATTGCGCGCGCCACTTTTTCAAGATTAGATCCCAGAAAAACCGACTCCGTATCGGCGTGCTCCCCACGCTTGCCGATAAAGATCATATCGACCTCACTCTCAAGCTCCTTAATCGTTTCAATCAAAGAGCCCCGGCGGTGGATCAAATTAACCTTTTTAACCCCTGCTTCCTTTAAGACCTTTTCGCCATGTTCTAGGATGATGCGCCCTTTTTGCTGGTCGAGCCTTCCACGCTCTTCATCAACTCTGGTCAGCTCTGCAAGAAGCCCGCTACGTGCGCCCAGCCCAATAGAGCCGGTATGATCGGAGGCCGGCGCCTGATAATCCGAATGACGCCGCAGCACATGTAGCAGATCAATTTCCGCCCCGAGCGCCTGCGCCATCCAGGCGGCGTTAATGCATATGTTATCGGCATAAGCCGAGCCATCGATGCAAACGAGCAATTTTGTCATGGGTTTTTCCTCTTAGTGTTTGTGCATCAATTCCATTGCATCGGGCTTGTCATGTATGGCCAGCCGGTCAACAAGTGTTGCGCTGGCATCATTCAGCCCTATCAACTCCACCTGCGTGCCTTCACGGCGAAACTTCAAGACAACTTTGTCCAAAGCACCGACAGCCGACAGATCCCAGAAATGCGCATCGCTAACGTCGATCGTAACATGCTCGATCACCTCTTTAAAATCAAAAGCCCCGGTAAATTGGTCAGCAGAGGCAAAGAACACCTGCCCGTAAACTTTATAGACGCGGCGCGTTTTATCATCCGACAGCATGCTTTCGATTTTCAGCAATTGCGAGACTTTGCGGGCAAAGAAAAGCGCGCTCATCAATACGCCCGTAAACACGCCAATCGCGAGATCATGCGTCAGCACAACAACGATTACCGTCGTGACCATGACAAAACTGGAAGATTTCGGATGTGTCTTGATATTTTTAATAGAATCCCAGCTGAACGTCCCGATTGAAACCATAATCATGACGGCCACAAGCGCCGCCATAGGGATTTGCCGCACCCAGTCGCCAAGAACCAGAATAAGGAACAACAAAAACGCCCCCGCAAAGAGGGTTGAAAGCCTGCCACGACCACCGGACTTGATGTTGATTACGGACTGACCAATCATCGCGCAGCCGGCCATGCCGCCCAGAAAACCGGACACTATATTCGCAACACCTTGCCCTGCGCATTCGCGGCTCTTGTTGCTCGGCGTGTCCGTCAAATCATCAACAATCGTCGCCGTCATAAGCGATTCCAGCAGACCGACTGCAGTAAGCGTCAGGGCATACGGCAAGATAATCATCAACGTTTCCAGATTAAGCGGGATGTCCGGCAGCAAAAATACAGGAAGCGTTGAAGGCAGCTCTCCCATATCCCCAACCGTCCGCAAGTCCATCCCCACGGCCATACTGATCGCAGTCAAAACCAGAATGCAGATCAACGGCGACGGCACGGCCCTGGTAAAGCGCGGCAATATATAGATAATCGCCAGCCCAAAGGCCACCATCGCGTACATAGTAACGCCGGCACCTTTGAATTCCGGCAGCTGCGCCATGAAGATCAGGATTGCCAGCGCATTAACAAAGCCGGTCACGACCGATCTGGAAACAAAGCGCATCAGCGACCCGAGCTTAAAAGCCCCCGCCAGTATTTGAAAAACACCAGTCAGAATTGTCGCCGCCAGCAAATATTCCAGACCGTGCTCCTTCACAAGCGTCGTCATCACAAGCGCCATCGCACCTGTCGCGGCGGAGATCATTCCCGGACGCCCGCCGACAAACGCGATGACAACCGCGATACAAAAAGAAGCATACAAGCCGACTTTCGGATCAACGCCGGCAATGATTGAAAAGGCAATTGCTTCTGGAATAAGCGCAAGCGCAACAACCATACCTGCCAGCAAGTCATTACGCACATTGCCCAGCCAGTGTTTACGAACATGATCCAGTGATAGAGACAGCATGAAACAGTATGCTCCGGTTTTATGTTTATATTTCAGGTTCTGAAGAAAGAAGATGGCGTGCTTATAAAAGCGCCTATGCGCTTTATATCAGCAAACCATAATGCAAGCTAAGCGGCGCACTATACTGTCTGATGATGAAATAGCAACCGTCGATTCGCCTTTTAAAGAAAACAAACGCCAAAAAGCCGCCACGGAGTTCATCGAGACTATCCGCTTTATCATGACAACAATATATAAGGAAAATAAGATCTTCTAAATGGTCGGGGCGAGAGGATTCGAACCTCCGACCCCTTGCACCCCATGCAAGTGCGCTACCAGGCTGCGCCACGCCCCGACTAGGAAGAGGTTCTATAGTATTTTAACGGCAGGTGCAAACACAAATGCCGTTAAAACAAATACGCTGATTAACGGTCTTCGCCCTTGAGCATGTCGCGAAGTTCCTGAAGGTCGCCAAGCATCGCCTGCAAGATCGAACGCTGCTTGTCACTAAGCCCTTCGCGAACGTCCTTTTCCGGGCTCGGCTTTGCGATTGGCTGCGAAGCAACCGGAGCAGACTGGTTGGCAGCTTTAGGCTCGAAATCATCGGCAATAATCTGCTGCTTTCCCTGCCCTTTCAAGAGCTTCTGAACGCCCTTGATCGTATAGCCTTCGGTATAAAGCAAGTGATGGATCTTTTTCAGCAGAGTTACGTCTTCCGGACGATAGTAACGTCGCCCGCCGCCCCGCTTCAAAGGCTTGACCTGCGTAAATTTGGTCTCCCAAAAACGCAGAACGTGCTGCTGCACATCCAGCTCATCCGCGACCTCGCTAATCGTACGGAAAGCGGTCGGAGATTTCTTTGGCTTTACTTCTTTGCTACTGGTCGTTTCAGGCATTTTCTGCTGTCGATTTTCGTCCGCGCTTGCCTGCGCGTTTTGCACTGTACTCATTATATCCAATCCAGTCCCTTTAGGTTGCTACCCTGTTTACGTTTTTTATTATTCTTAGTTTTATAGACTTTATTGTTATTAACCGGCGTTATTGATGCGGTCTTTCAGTACATGGGATGCCCGGAACACCAAAACCTTGCGCGGTAAAATAGGAACCTCTACGCCTGTCTTGGGGTTACGGCCCACACGCTCACCTTTCTGACGAACAGAGAAGCTGCCAAAAGAAGAAATTTTGACATTTTCATCCTTGATGAGAGCCCCCATCATTTCATCCAGAACGGCCTCGACAAGATCGGCAGACTCATTACGAGACAAACCCACTTGCTCATAGACGGCCTCGGCCAAATCGGCCCGCGTGACTGTACGACCACTCATTGATCACCTCTTTAATATGGATGTTAAAACAGTACCCTCTTGATCACCATTCGTCAACTTCAGAACTGAAAAAATTGACTCAATTCAAAGAGTAACAGGATTTTCTTAAATTTTGGTTTTTCTGAAAAATATCTAGAAACGCACCAAAGCGCCGCCCCAGGTCAGCCCGGCACCAAGCGCTTCCAGCAGCATAAGCTGGCCCGGCTTGATACGGCCGGCCTGGACCGCATCGTTCAGAGCAAGGGGGATAGAAGCGGCTGAAGTATTGCCGTGACGATCGACGGAAACAACGACCTTGTCCATACTCATATCCAGCTTCTTGGCTGTCGCCTCGATAATACGGATATTCGCCTGATGCGGAACGAGCCAGTCAATCTGGTCAGGTGAAACGTTGTTGCTTTCAAGCACCTCGGTAACAATATCCGACATGTTCTTGACGGCATGACGAAAAACCTCGCGCCCTTCCATCACGACATAGCCACTATTTTGCGTCGTCGCCGGGCCGCCACTTGTATAAAGGATGTCCCGGTAGTTACCGTCAGCATAAACTTTGGCAAACAGGACGCCGCGATCTTCAATCC
>CBDUPU010000189.1:0-4663 GCA_965369185.1 uncultured Rhodospirillales bacterium | reverse complement strand
GGTCCTGATTATTACGCATAGCATCAATCGCCCCGCGACTACCGGTGACCAACAGCACGTCCCCTGCCTCCAGCCGGATCCGCCCAAGACGACGCCGCACTACACGGGCGCGGCGCTGGATCCCCAGCACAATCGCCCCGAACTGACGGTGGAAACCAACCTGCTCCAGAGACATATCGATCATCCGCGATGCCGGCGTAATCATCACCTCGGCAAGAATACGCGTTTCAGCGACTTTTTCCTCAAGATCCGGCGCAACCTTTTCCTGCTCTTCACCGTGCTTTTCCTCGGCCTGCGCCTGAGCACGCATAATCTTCTCTTCTTCCTCAGACAGCAAAAAGCCCGGATGCTGTGACAGCAGACCACTTAGCGCATCGCGCGTTGCCGCAACAATAAGAATATCGCCCGGCTCAATAACATACCCTTCAAACGGCGGCAGAATCAGGTGCCCCATACGTTGAATCAGCCGGATTTTAAGGTCCGGCAGCGCGGGAAAACGACCCTCGGCACACTCCATGCCGACCAGCTTGCTGTCCGGAGACACGTCCAGCTCCGCAATAAACTCCCTCTCATCACCAACAAGCTGCTGAGCCAGCGAAGAACGATCCGGCAGCAATCTCGGCAGCACCAGCAAGACATAGATAAAGCCGATACCGGCAAGAATAGCGCCGGGAACAAAAAAGTCAAAGAATTCAAAGGGCTTATAACCAAGATCTATTAAAGTGGTTGAAACAAGCATGTTCGTTGATGAACCAACCAGTGTCGTCATACCGCCCAAAATGGCCGCGAAGCTTAGCGGGATCATAATCCGGCTTTCCGACAAATTTGCATTTGCCGCCAAAGCCTGCAGGATCGGGATAGCCAGAATAACAAGCGGTGTATTGTTCATAAACGCGCTGAGCGCCATGATCATGAACAATATGCTGAAAATAGAAAGCCACGCCCACTTTTTATTGCGCGTCATTAAAAGCTGGGTAATCGGGCGCAGTACGTCAGTTTGTATAACCGCCTGTCCCATAACCAGCAGCGCAAGAACCGCCACCAATGCAGGATTGGCGAAGCCAGCCAGCAACGAACCGGCATCAAGCTGGTTACGCCCATTTGCATCCAGAATGGGAAAAACCTGCCCGAAAAGCAGCAACGCCGTCAACAGAACGACCGAGGTCACCTCAATCGGTAACTTCTCGCGCACAAAAGAATAAGCAGCCCAGCCCGTTAGCAGCAGGACAAACCACATATGAAATGACGTACTTTCAAAAAGGAAGGTCACAGCTGCTCCTGTTAATATTGGCTGCTTGTATGCGTTGCCTCGGAGTTGGCGAAATCACCAATTCCTTTCAAGCCGATGCGGAACTTGACGTCCGTACCGCTATCGCCCGAAACATCGGAAGTAATACTACGATTGACCGTGGCTGAAAACGACAAACAGCACCCGGTATAATCAAGCCCGAAAGTCGCCTCGCGCAGGCCGGGATTCTGCCCAAGATCCTCCAGAACACTGCCGCGCATCCGCCAGCTTCGCGTCAAATCATAGGAAAGCCCGGCATAAAGCTGCTCCCTGCTTTCAGAGATATCTGTGCCGCCAAGCCCCTTCGCAAACAAATAACGGGCACTCAAATCAAGCCTGCCAAAATCGGAAAAACCGTCAACTTCGTGGCGCCGCGATCCGAAGTCCTCGCCGTCTAGCTGAAAGCGGTAATTCAGCCCATAACGGTCATTATAGACACCGGCGACCTGACCAACCCAGTCCGAAGCGCGCTCCTCCAGCCCCGACCCTTGCGGGAACGGGTTACCGCTATTATCCAGCCGGTAACTCTGCCCCAGAAAGACCTTTCCGAAACTGCCGCCATAGCCGTAGACCCCGCTGCGCAGGCCATAAGTCGCACGGCTACCATCTTCCAGACGGTCTTTACCGGGGAACCGTCCCGGCTCGAACAAGTTACTGGCATCCAGCTGCACGTCCTGGCTGTCTTCATTCGGGATATCAGAATCGACATCATCCACATCCGGTGCAATTGTCAGTGCGGCGACAGGCTCGACGATCGCCTGCACCTTTGTCATGGGCTTCACAAGCGGATAGCTGCTGACCAGATGGGCCCGCGGCAGGAATCTCGTACCGACCCCCTGCTTGCTTCTCCCGCTTCCCTGCACGGCGACATCACGGTCATCAGCCCAATAAGCATCGCCTCTTGCGCTCAGCTCAAGCGTATTGGTAAGGCCGTAATCCGTTACAAGGCGCCGCTCCCAGCCGGCACGCCCGACAACACGTACCATGTCCTGTCCGCTGTCCCGCTGCAGTTGCAGCAACGAGGCCTGCGCCTCCCAACGGCCGCCGAGCGTCTTGTTCGGCTCCCCTAGGAAGTTAAGCTCCAGCTCCGGCAACACGTTCGGCTGGTCGGTGCGATCTTCCTCGACGCGCACATCCTGAAAAGCGAGCACACGCCCGACCGCATAATTACGCCCGGAAAAGCGCTCGACGAAAATTTCATTCTCCAGCACATCCTTGCCGCTGAAATCATACTGACGCAAATACTGGTCATCAGAGGTCAGCTCAAGATTAAGTCCTGCGCGGTATTTTTCGTTTATGCTCCAGCGGGAATCCGCAAAAAGGTGCCCGCGCACCTCATCGTCAGTGATGACCTCCTCTCCGCCGATACTGTCACTGCGCGAGGATTTTGTGACGCTGCCCTCGATTTGAAGATCCGCTTGCGCAAATCTTTGCCGGTATTCGGCAAGCAAGACCGGGTTTTCTTTGGTCGTCAGCATTGTACCGACTGTCATGTCCTTGTCCGGCGCAATGTCATAGTAATAATTCTGCGTTACCAGAAAGCCGAGCTGGCTGTCATACCCGACTTGCGGTGTCATGAAACCGCTTTTACGCTTTACCTTGCCGTCCGGGTGCGCCAGATAAGGCGTCCAGGCGACAGGCACGCCAAATATCTCGAAACGGGCATTTTTATATTTTACCTTGTGAGCCTGCTCGTCCAGCGTCACCTCCTGCGCCTTGATCTGCCACGCAGGATCACCATCCTTGTCTTCCTCGCATTCGCAAGGCGTGTAGGTCGCATTACGCATGGTGATCAGCTTTTCATTGATCCGCTCCCCCTCTTCCGCCGTGAAATAGCCCCCGTTAGAAAGGTAGCTCTGCAATTTTGTGACAAAGCCGTTACGCATTTCATCACTAAGCTGCACTTCCTCGGCAAAGTGAATATCGCCATTGGGTTCATTCAAAGAAACATTGCCGCGCGCGATAACACTATCCGTATTGATGTTATAGCTAACCGTATCAGCACGCAGAATACGCTTCCCTTGAACAAGCTCGACATTGCCGGACGCGGTAACGATACCGGATTGCTCATCATGCTGAAACGTATCAGCAGACAAATCGACCGGGGTCTCGGGCGCTTGTTCCACGGGACTGTATATCGCTTCATTTTTGGCACTTGCAGCGGCATATTCCGTCACCGCCGGAGCACTGGATGTCAGCAATCGCGTGTCCGCCTGCGCATATTGCGCTTCTTGCGGCTGGTAACCGGTCAAATACTGCGCAGAACCGCGGGAAGATCCCACGGTTAAAATCAGTGTCGCCGATAATAACGCAACAACGGTCTGTTGCCGGAAAATTGTCATGGAATAATGCCGGAAACCCCGGAATTGTTGATAGAACCCTAGCCGAATAGTGGCTGTAAAACAGCGGTCAGTCAAGTTACAGGCCAGAATTATCTAACAAAAATTGTGCACTTAGTTTGAAAAGAAATCAGGAACATCATCGCCAAAACCCATAACTTCTTCGTTATGACGCCGCGATGGCTTTTTATCTTGCCTGTTATCTTGCTTGCGATTGTCATTTTGTTGCGCTGGCTTTGCGCCCTGCTTGCGAGAACGCTGCTTTTGACTACCGCCGCGCCCGGATTTAGGGCTTTTCTCTTCATCGTCAGCCCGCCCGGTTGACGCGCTGGAGTTCTGCGCATCGCCGCCAAGCGTTTCAACCGGAATCTCACGCTTTATCAGACGCTCAATCGAACCCACAAATTTGGTGTCGTCGCTGTTCGTCGCGGCAAGCGTCCATGCGCGGCCCTGCATTCCTGCCCGGCCAGTACGGCCAATGCGGTGAACGTAATCATCAGGATGCATCGGCACATCATAGTTAAAGACGTGCGAAACCCCTGCCACATCAAGGCCACGCGCGGCGACATCACTACAAACCAGCAACGTTACATCGCCGCTCTTAAATTGATCGAGCACTTCATAGCGCTTGGTCTGCGGCATGTCGCCATGCAAACCGGCAACGGCATAGTTTTTCTTACGCAGATACTGCGCAAGACCATCTATATCGCGCTTGCGGTTACAGAATATAAAGGCGTTCTTGACCTTTTCCTGCCTGATCAGCTTTTCCAACGTCTCTCGCTTCTGGTTGCTTTTAGTCCATACGAGATGCTGCTGCACACTTTCCGCAGGTGATGCCGCCGGTGCCACCGAAACCTCTTTCGGGTTCGACAGCAACTTGTCAGCTAGATGCTTGATTTCTTTAGGCATCGTCGCCGAAAACAGCAGGGTCTGACGGATCGGCGGAACAAAAGAAATGATCTTTTCAATATCCGGAATAAAGCCCATATCGAGCATTCTGTCCGCTTCGTCAATCACCAGGATTTTGATGTCGTTT
>CBDUPU010000188.1:0-4713 GCA_965369185.1 uncultured Rhodospirillales bacterium | reverse complement strand
TCTCGATTCTGCGCGGCCTTAAAGAGAAGTACGAAATGCACCATGGTGTACGCATCACCGATTCTGCCATTGTTTCAGCCGCGACCCTCTCGAATCGTTATATCACCGACCGTTTCCTGCCGGACAAGGCGATTGACCTGATGGACGAGGCCGCTTCCAGGTTGCGGATGCAGGTTGATTCCAAGCCCGAGGAGGTTGATGAGCTGGATCGCCGAATTATGCAGCTGAAGATCGAACGAGAGGCCCTTAAAAAGGAAACGCAGGACAAGGCGACAAAAGACAGGCTGGAGCGTCTGGAAGATGAGTTGGACGAGCTTGAAAGCCGCGCTGCCGATTTAACCGGCCAGTGGCAGGCGGAAAAGGAAAAGCTGCAATCCGGCCAAAAACTTACCGAGCAGCTTGATCAGGCAAGGCAGGAGCTGGAACGTGCCCAGCGTGCCGGCGATTGGACCAAGGCAGGCGAGCTGATGCACGCGACCATTCCGCAGCTAGAAGAAAAGCTGGAAAATGCCGCCAGAATGGAAGGGCATAGCCTGATTAACGAGGAAGTCACGTCGGACGAAATAGCCGGCATCGTCAGCCGCTGGACCGGCATTCCGGTTGATAAAATGATGGAAGGCGAACGGGAAAAGCTTCTCGGTATGGAAGACAAAATCCGTCAGCGTGTTGTCGGGCAGGAGGAGGCCGTCAAGGCCGTTGCCAGTGCGATTCGGCGCTCCCGTGCAGGATTGCAGTCTCCGAACAGGCCGATCGGTTCCTTCCTGTTTCTTGGGCCTACCGGTGTGGGTAAAACAGAGCTGACCAAGGCGCTGGCCGAGTTTCTTTTTGATGATGACAGTGCAATGGTGCGCATTGATATGTCGGAGTTCATGGAAAAACATTCCGTCGCCCGCCTGATAGGTGCGCCCCCGGGCTATGTCGGGTATGAAGAGGGTGGGTCCTTAACCGAAGCTGTCAGGAGAAGGCCATATCAGGTTGTTTTATTTGACGAAGTTGAAAAAGCGCACTCTGATGTTTTCAACGTTCTGCTGCAGGTTCTTGATGATGGCCGCCTGACCGATGGGCAGGGGCGTACGGTCGATTTTTCCAACACGGTTCTGATTATGACATCGAACCTAGGGGCTGAATATCTTGTCAATCAGCCGGAGGGCGAAAGTACTGAGGCTGTTCGGGATAAGGTAATGGGCGTAGTACGCACAGCGTTTCGCCCCGAGTTCCTTAACAGGCTCGACGAGATCCTGTTGTTCCAGCGCCTTGGCCGCGAACAAATGACCGGTATTGTCGATATTCAGCTTAAATATCTCCGGAAATTGCTGGCAGACCGTCAGATTACACTGGATCTTGATGAGCAGTCTAAAAAATGGCTGGCCGAAAAGGGATACGATCCGGCCTATGGCGCGCGCCCTCTGAAACGGGTTATTCAGACTGAACTGCAGAATCGTCTGGCCGAATTGATACTGCAGGGCGATGTTTCTGACGGCTCTTTGGTAAAGGTGACCGTCAAGGAGGGAGATCTGGACTTTAGGATAACTAAAGACGCGGGCGGTGCAGCCGCCAAAAACCAGGAAAAGGGGCGTTCCGTTGCGTGATTTTGCGTTTCATGCGTAATGAGACGTTGAAGAAACGTCTCGGGTGATTGTAATACGTTTTTTTTTCCGGTATTTCTATATATAGGTTGAACCGAATCTTTCGCCCGTCCGGGATTATCTTATGAAACGCCTTTTAGCGTCCGCAGCTATAATATTCACACTATCCGCTTGTGCCAGTGCGCTACAAAGTGCGACGCAGGATGTCACTGTATTGACGCCGGGCGCGCATGAATCTGTATGTTTTCTGGATAACGGCGCGACCAGATATCGTGCCTGGCCACCTGAAACGATCAAAATTTCCAAGCGTCCGGGAGAATTAAAGGTGCGTTGCCTTGCTGACGGTAATCGTGAGCGCACCGTAGTCGTCCCTGTAGACCATGAGGATGTCGTGCTGGCAAATGCCACGAACGGTTTTTTACCGGGCATGTTTATTGATTATCATACCGGTGCGATGTTCGTATATCCTGATACGATCACGGTAGATTTCACAGATATCCCAGAGCGTTCAATGGGGCGACCAGCTTACGATCTGTATTTGCTTAAAAATCCTGATTTGTACGGTATGGAAGAGTTCCGTCCGGGACGGTCAGCGCTAATTCGCGATATGTATGCAGAGCCTGTCGAGCTTGAAAAACGCGACTTTGCTACGGATAAACAGGCCACGACTTCATCTTCTACATCTTCTGCAGTTCCTGCTGCGTCCTCTATGTCGCCGGCGGCTTCTGGTCAGGACGGTGCAGATGCTGGCGCCGGTGGGAATACTACTTCAAGTCAGTCGTCTTCTGATGTTACTTCGCAGTTGACCCGGCAGATGAACCCGCAGGTATTTGGCCCTCAACAAGGCGCGGCCGCTCCGGTTCAGGGGCATGGTGGCGGATCAGGGATAAGTGGCGGCGATGACGGCGGCGCTGCAAGCACCGGGCCGGTAACGATTTACCCGATTCAATAACAGGACTAACGCCGATATGAAGGACCGTTATTTTTTCTGCGGCATTGGCGGCAGCGGTATGAGTGCGCTGGCAGCCATTCTGAAGCAAAAAGGTCATGAAGTCTCCGGCTCCGATCGCGGCCGCGATAATGGCGATTCTCCTGAAAAATTCACGCTCTTGGAGCGGCAGGGTATCAAGCTGTTTCCTCAGGACGGTTCCGGCATCGATGATAATATCGATATTTTAGTTGTCTCCAGCGCCGTAGAGGATTCTATACCGGATGTGCGGGCGGCACTTGTGCGCGATATTCCTGTACGCAAACGGGCTGAAGTTCTGGCCGGGTTATTTAATGGCATGCGCGGTATTGCTGTGGGTGGCACTAGCGGCAAGACCACCGTTACCGGTATGGTTGGCCATATTTTGCTGGAAGCCGGCCGCACGCCAACGGTGATGAATGGCGGGCAAGTCGTCAGTTTTTTAGAGAAAGGTCTTTCCGGTAATGCGCTTGTAGGTACAGGAGAGCTGTTTGTTGCCGAAACAGACGAGAGTGACGGTTCGATCGCGCTATTCATGCCTGACATTGCCGTTCTTAACAACATTACGCTCGACCATAAGCCTCTGGACGAGCTGCGCCCGCTTTTTGCCGGCTTTGTCAGTAAGACAAAAAGCGCCGCAGTGATTAATCTTGATGATCCTGAAGCCGCTGAGCTTGCGCACCTTAACAAGAACACAGTGACGTTTGCTATTGAGCATCCGCAAGCCAGGTTTTGCGCAGAAAACCTTTCGCCGCAGCCAACCGGTATGCATTTTATGCTTCGCGACCATGAAAGTGGGGAGGTGGCAGAGGTCAATTTACAGGTGCCGGGGCGTCATAATGTTTTAAACGCTCTGGCCGCGATTGCTGCTTGTTGTGCAGCAGGCATTCCGCTGTCACAAGCCGCTGGATTTATCGGCAGCTTTAAAGGCATTAAGAGGCGTTTTGAAATAGTCGGCAAAGCGAATGACGTTACGGTTATTGATGACTTCGGCCATAACCCGGATAAGATCGCTGCGACCTTGCAGACGCTTTGTGAAACGCCGGGGCGAATTATTGCCGTGTTCCAACCTCATGGTTTTGGCCCCACCCGTATGCTCAAAGACGGGCTGATTGAGACGTTCTGCCGTTATCTTTCAGGTGATGATCTGCTGGTTATGCCGGAAATTTACTATGCTGGCGGCACGGCGCAAAAAACCATTTCCGCCGGTGATATTATTGATGCCGTAGCTGCCGCAGGCAAGCAGGCTGCCTTTTTTGAACGCCGCGCCGATATTCCCGACTTTATCCTGCAACAGGCAAAGCCGGGCGACCGGGTGGTTGTCATGGGGGCGCGCGATGACACGCTTTCCGACTTCGCCCGCTCTATTCTGGACGGCTTAAAGCGGCGAGCGGCCTAAAGCGCTTTATTTTTCGCCGTATTTCTTTTCCAGAAAGGCAAAGACCGCACGCATTCCTGTATCGGCGCCGCCCTTGGGGCGTCCCGGCTTGCCGTTATTTTCCCATGCAAAACAGTCAAGGTGGATCCAGTCCACATCATTGATAAGGAAGCTCTGCAAAAACAGGGCGCTATAAATCAGGTCGCCGGGCAGGGCGGCGCTGTTCACAAGGTCGCCAACCGAGCTTTCAATCAGTTTTTTGTATGGTGCCCAAAGCGGCATAGGCCAAACCGGGTCTTCGGCCTTGAACGAAACTTTCTTTAACTCTTCGGCCAACTTGTCGGACGTTGAGAACATTGCCGGGATTGATGCGCCGAGCGCGGCCCGTGCCGATCCGGTAAGGGTGGCGAAGTCGATAACAAGATCCGGTTTTTCTTCGCAGGCATAGGTAAGCGTATCCGCAAGAATCAGGCGGCCTTCGGCATCGGTGTTCGTGTTCTCGACGCGAATTCCTTTGCGGCTTGTGAAGACGTCTCCGGGGCGAAATGCCGCACCGGATACAGAGTTCTCGACCGCAGGAATCAGAACACGAAGCCTTACAGGAAGGTTTAGCCCCATGACCATGCGGGCAACCCCGAGCGCGTGCGCCGCGCCGCCCATGTCTTTCTTCATCAGGGCCATATATTGCGACGGTTTGATGTCCAGACCGCCCGTGTCAAAGCAAACGCCCTTACCGACAAGGGTAACTTTCGGATGCTTTGCATTGCCCCATTGCAGGTCGA
>CBDUPU010000187.1:0-4744 GCA_965369185.1 uncultured Rhodospirillales bacterium | reverse complement strand
ACCGCTTTTTTCTATGCTGTTTATGATTTTCATAAAGGGGGTTGATTAACCGCTTCAAGTACGTTCTACTGCCCAGCTAAAAAACAAAATGGGAGGATCGCTATGAAAGCGACAACAGAATCTAGTAAGCGTAAAACTAAATCACTCGCGCAAATCTTTGCCATCGCCATTCTGGCCGTCGGTTCTTTTGGCTGCACCAGCCTGGACCGTGTAAACGCCGAACTTTACGACGGTGGTAATGATCTGGATGGGCGTTATGCCCAGCTGCACAAAGGCATGACCAAGGAAGATTTCTTCAAGGTCATGGGTTCTGACATTGATGATCGCTGGCAGGATATTGACAGCCACGCCAAAATGTCCGTTAAGTGCGGTTGCACCCTGACTGTTCAGTCTTTGGCCGAACTTGAAAAAGCTTCCCAGCAAGTTGAAAAACTTGAGGGATATCAGGTCACTTACGAAGACGTGAAAAAGAAGCCTGATTATATCGGTACGCGCAAGCGCGTTGATATTGAAGGCTACCGCGTTACGATGCGTTTTGTGTTTGAAGATGGCAAGCTCGCCGCATGGGACCGTAATGGCGGCCCGGTCAGCGAATCCAAAACCAAGCCTTATGTTGATTTCAACGGCACGGATATTAAGCTTCCTTCGCCGTTTTAAGTCGTCATTTTCGTTATAAAAGCGAAGAACAAAGAATCGCCCTTGGCATTTTGCACAAGGGCGATTTTTTTATTTTTTCGTAAAGGCCGTTAGCAGCGTCAAAGTATCTATTTATTTAGCGCGGCTTTGATACAGCAAATGCTGCGCTAAAGCGTGTGACGTCTTCCTGATTAGCGATTACTTTGAGCTTTTCCGACATTTGATTTATTTCGTCTTGGGTCGCGGCTTTATATTGCTCTAGCGTATCCCACTTGCGGCCTTCTACATTCAGCTTGTCGCATTCAATATTAACGACTTTAAAGTCGGGGATAGAGCCAAGGGGGATGGATTGCAGTTCTTGGCCGCCGAAGAGAAACTGGGTCGAGAAAATCGCCGTGGATTTGCCGAATTCATAGGTGATTTTGGATTCAGGCTTTTCCACGATGCACTGGTCGGTCGCGCCTTCCCTGTAACCCGGCGCGTGCAATAGCAGCCCGCCTTCCTGATAGCGGTCCAGGCGCTCGGATAGCTTTGAGCCACCGGGCATATCGCGGGCTTCCATTACGGCTAAGCTGGCAGTGACGAAAAAAGCGGAAATACCAGCATATTGAAAGAGCGGGGAGAGTTTCATGGGCGTAATATCCTTATTTGGTTCTGGAAATTACCATGGCTGTATATAGTTATGTATATAATGTGTCAAGGTTTATTATTGCCGGTTTTTGATTGCCTGCACCTATAGGGGAGCATAGGTTAGAAAAAAGCCAAGGAAACAGACGCTATGACCGGTTTATTTGATTCAAGTAACAAGATTGAAGATACTGCGCCGCGCCCGCTGGCCGACCGGTTGCGACCGCGCGCGCTTGAGGAGATTGCCGGGCAGGAGCATCTGACCGGGGCCGAAGGCAATATCCGTAAAATGGCTGAAAGCGGCCATATGTCTTCGCTCATTCTCTGGGGGCCGCCGGGCTGCGGCAAGACGACGCTGGCGCGAATTCTGGCGGACCATACTGACCTGCATTTTGAACAGATCTCGGCGATTTTCTCCGGCGTTGCCGATTTGAAGAAAGTTTTTGAAAGCGCGCGGCTACGCCGCCAGAACGGCAAAGGCACGTTGCTGTTCGTCGATGAAATTCACCGTTTTAACAAATCCCAGCAGGACGCTTTCTTGCCCGTGGTCGAGGACGGCACAATTACCCTGATCGGCGCGACCACCGAAAACCCGTCTTTTGAGCTGAATGCCGCTTTATTATCCCGTTGCCAGGTTTTTGTCCTGAAGCGGCTGGACGATGCCGCGCTGGAAATCTTGCTGGAGCGCGCTGAAGAAGATTTCGGCCATAAATTGCCGCTGACCGATGATGCGCGCACGGCGCTGAAGGCGATGGCGGACGGTGATGGCCGCTATGCCCTGACAATGGCAGAGCAGGTTTATGGACAGGCGGGGCAGGGAAGCGAACTTGATACGGAAGGGCTGACGCGCCTCGTAAACCGGCGCGCGCCGCTTTATGATAAAAGTGATGACGGTCACTATAACTTAATCAGCGCCCTGCATAAAAGCGTGCGTGGCAGTGATGCCGATGCGGCGCTTTACTGGTTTGCCCGCATGCTGGCCGGCGGCGAAGACCCGCGCTTTATCGCACGGCGGATCACACGGATGGCAAGCGAGGATATCGGTCTTGCCGATCCGCAGGCGCTCCCGAAATGTATCGCTGCGTGGGAGGCTTATGAACGGCTCGGCAGTCCGGAAGGGGAGCTGGCGCTGGCAGAGGCGCTGGTATATCTGGCCACCGCGCCGAAATCCAATGCGGTCTATAGCGCTTATAAGGCGGCAGTGCGCGCGGCCAAAGAAACCGGCTCGCTCAGCCCGCCCAAACATATTCTGAATGCCCCGACCAAGCTGATGAAAAATCTCGGCTACGCAGAAGGCTATGAGTACGATCATGCCACCGCCGAGGCGTTTTCCGGCCAGGATTACTTTCCGGAGGAAATGCAGCGCCAGCAATTCTATGATCCGCCGGAGCGCGGCTTTGAACGCGAAATTAAAAAGCGCCTCGATTACTGGGGCAAGCTGCGCAGTAAAAGACAGGCCGGAGATCAGGAAAGCTGATGAAATGCGGTTCCTCGGATCAGGCAGCAGGCGGCTTCCGCAAAAGTCGCCTTTTTCGTACCGCCATATTCAGAACCTCGACGCCGATCGAAAAGGCGATCGCGAAGTACAAATAGCCGCGCGGAATATGGAAGTGCATCGCATCCGCGACCAGTGAAGCCCCGACCAGCAATAAAAAGCTTAATGCCAGCATTTTGATTGTCGGGTGGCGCTCGATAAAGGCGGCTGTCGGCTCTGCGGCAACCATCATGATGATAATCGCAATGACTACGGCGGCAACCATGACCGGCAAATGTTCGGCCATGCCAATGGCGGTAATGACGGAATCGAGCGAAAACACCATGTCCAGAACGGCAATTTGCATGATGACGCTGGTGAAAGTATGGACTTTCTGGCTGGTTCCTGCGCGCTCGTGGTCGTCGCCTTCAATTTCATGGTGAATCTCATCGGTGCCTTTATAGAGAAGGAACAGGCCGCCGGCGCCAAGAATGATGTCGCGCCATGACACCTGATGCTCGAAAATCGAGAAAATCGGTTCGGTCAGGCCGATAATCCAGGCGATCGAAGCCAGCAGCGCAACCCGCATGACCAGCGCCATAATCAGGCCGATGCGTCTGGCTTTTGCCTGCTGTTCTTTTGGCAGATAGCCTGAAATGATTGAAAGGAAAATAACGTTATCAATGCCAAGAATGACCTCCAGCAGCGTAAGGGTCAAAAGGCTGGCCCAGATGGTAGGGTCAAAAATCCATTCAAACATATTAAAGACCTGACGTTTGCATTATGATACTAAAGCGGAAGGGATATTATCATTAATGCGGATCTAAGTATATGCAGACCATTCTCGCCATCGCAGCGGGCGGCGCATTGGGCGCGGTGTTACGGCATTTTTTAAATAGCGGTTTCGCGCATCTATTTGGCACAGGGTTCCCGTGGGGTATCCTGACGGCCAATGTGCTGGGATCGTTTGCCATGGGCGTGCTGATCACTTGGTTTGCGCTGGCCGGTGAAGCGCCGCAGGCCATGCGGGCATTTCTGACGGTCGGGATGCTTGGCGCTTTTACGACCTTTTCGACTTTTTCTCTGGATGCCGTTCTCTTGTTCGAGCGCGGCGAAGTGGTGGCCGCCGGGCTTTATGTCGGCGGCTCGGTAATTCTGGCGATCGGTGCGCTGGTCGCAGCTATGGCAATAACAAGGGCGGTGCTGGTATGAGCGGTGTAAAAAATCTTGTCGTCGGGCCGGAAGATGACGGTCAGCGTCTTGATCGCTGGCTGAAAAAATGTGTGCCGGAATTGCCTTACGGCCTTGCGCAAAAGCTGATCCGTAAGGGCGCAATCCGGATTGACGGTAAACGCGGCAAAACAGATAGCCGCCTTGCCGCCGGTCAGGAAATCCGCATTCCGCCGATAGAAGACAAGCCGGAAAAGCAAAAGCGCGTTCGGGTTCTGACGCCGGAAGACCGCGCCTTTATCAAGTCGCTGGTCATTTATGATGACGGTGATCTCGTCATTTTTAACAAACCTTCCGGTCTTGCCAGTCAGGGCGGCGGCGGGGTCGAGCACCATATCGACGTTTATTTTCCGGCGCTGGAGAAAAAAGGGCTGGCGCCGCGTCTCATTCACCGTCTTGACCGTGATACGTCCGGCCTGCTGCTCGCGGCCCGTTCGCCCGAAGCGGTGCGGCGCCTTGGCAAATCGTTCAAGGACCGGCGGGTGCGCAAGATTTACTCTCGCGCAGCTGAAAATGGACCAGGGACAGCTCGAAGGCGCGGTCAAGGCGCCGCTCGTCAAGGCCAGCGGCCCGTTTAAGGACAAGATGGTTATTGACGAGGAAGAGGGTAAGTTCGCCCTGACTGACTTTATCGTGATTGACCGCATGGGCAAGGAAGCCGCTTTTGTCGCTTTCTGGCCGCGCACGGGCCGCACCCACCAGATCCGCGTTCATGCGGCGGAGGCGTTGAGTTGCCCTGTACTGGGGGACGAAAAATATGGCGGTAATAGCGAAGCG
>CBDUPU010000186.1:0-4762 GCA_965369185.1 uncultured Rhodospirillales bacterium | reverse complement strand
GAGCCCTAGTAAGGGGTTGAAAGTTGACCGGCTGATTCAGAATGCAATCGAGGAAACCGCCGAAGCCTTGCCGGTTGCTGAACCGGAGCCTGAGCCGGTGTACGGGCCCGAACCGTTTGAAGGAGATCCTGCCGAAGCGGTGCTGGCGAAGCCGGTTATAAGTCTGCCGGCTTTCCCGTCCTATGTCGAAACGCCGCCCGAGAAAAAACATCCTTTCAAATGGCCGGAAAAGCCGGGAATGCTTGTTAACGGAATGCTTTTTTTGCCCTCCCTGCTGGTCCGAGAGGGGTGGGATAGTAATGTTCTTGCGGCAGAGATTGATGATAAAAGTGATTTTGTTTCCCAGATTATACCGCAGCTGCGAATCGAGATTCCTGATATAAGGCACGAAGTCGCATTTGAGGGAACGTGGGAGTGGCGTAAGTATCTTGATCAGATCAGCGAGGATCAAAATAACTTTCATGCCAGTCTTGACGGTCATTTAACTGCCGAGCACGGTTTTTTTGTGCCGTTTACGATTTCCGGTTCGCGCACGCACGAGGAACGGGAGGACGATCTGACGCGCCAGTTACCGGACGAGCCATTTGAGCAGGCGGAGTTTATTATTGATAGCGGGCTGCAGTTCAAGCGGGGCGGTTTTGCGATTACCCTGTTAGGGCATTACAACCAGCAACGTTTTGAAAATGGTGTTGCGCGGCAAGGGGGTGCGCCGGTTGTGCGCGAAGATGCCGACCGTGATATTACAGGCCTTGAACTTCATACTTCTTTTGACCTTAACCCGCGTAATACGTTGATGTTATGGGGAACGACAGGGAAGCGCGATTACCAGCACAAGAATTTTCAGGCCGGCGGCTTTAATGGCGTAGAGCGTGATAGTGATACTAGTTCGGGGATGATGAGCTGGATTTTTGCATATCCCGACCTGACCGGCCATTTTACGCTCGGCTATGAAAGCCGTGACTATATGGATGATACGCTAGAGGATAAGCGTGAGCTTGTCGGTGATATTGAAATAGAGCACTGGATTAATGATACGACATCGGTGAACTTCCAGCTTGCCCGCTCTATTTTTGAGGATGAGGAGGTTATCGACCCGGTCATTGAATCACGTTTTGGCTTTTATATGGACCATGAATTTAGCGAGCGCCTTTTGCTGGCTGGTGGCACTGATTACAAATATCTCGATTTTTCCAATTCGAACCGCACAGACGAAACATGGGATTTTCGCGGGCTTGCGGATTATATCGTCAATGACTTTCTCGCTTTTGGTGCCGAGTATATTTATACGGTGCGGGATAGTGAAGCGGCCGGTCTGGATTTCAGCCGCAGTGTGATTATGTTGCGGGCACGTGGTCGTTTATAGGGCGCGTGATATAGAAAAGCATTTGACATCAGAACAAAAATAGAACAAAGTTTGCGGATCAACAGACGAATTGTATCCAAACCAGCCCGCCTCTTGGCGGGCTTTTTGTTTTTTATTCCGTATTTTTAAAAGGAGCGAAAGCATGACGACTTTATTACCAACCGATGCCGATGATAACCCGATCCCGGCCGTACGTTTTAAAAGCGGCGGAGCGCACGCCATCAGCAGCGGCGCCAGTTCGGCACGGAACAGCAGTGCGTTTGACGGCGACACGAGGGTAATCAGCCTGTACGCGACCGAAGATGTTTATATCCGGTTTGGCGACTCAAGCGTAACGGCAAGTACCAGCGACCATTTTTTTCCTAAAGGCACTTATTACGACATATCTGTTGGTGGCGGTAGGACAGCACAATATTCCCACCTTGCTGTTTTGCAGGTTAGTGCTGCCGGGACAGTGTACGTGTCGGAAAAAGAATAGGACGGCCGCTGCTGGTTTTATTAAAGGGAGGCGCGTGATTTGAGGGCGGTGGTAATGGTGCCGTCATCCAGATAATCAAGCTCTCCGCCGACAGGTACGCCGTGTGCCAGTCTGGTGATACGGCATGCCGTAATGTCTTCCAGCTTGTCGGTAAGGTAATGGGCGGTGGATTGGCCATCAACGGTTGCGCTTAGCGCGAGGATGATCTCTTCAGGCGGATTTTCGCGTACGCGTGTTAGCAATGAATGCAAGCGTAAATCGTCCGGCCCTACACCGTCCAGAGCCGACAGGACGCCACCTAAAATATGGTACTGGCCCTTATATACCCCTGTACGTTCGATTGCCCATAGATCGGCGACACCGGCAACGACGCAAAGAGATTCTTTGTTGCGTCTGGTGTCCTGGCAAATACGGCAGGGGCTGGCGAGGTCCAGATTCCCGCATACGGCGCATTCGCGGATATTGTCCATAGTCTGCTGCAAGGAGTGCATTAGCGGCCGCATCGTTTTTTCCTTGCTGGTCAGAAGGTGTAGCGCTATGCGCCGCGCAGAGCGTGGGCCAAGTCCCGGCAAGCGGGCCAGCGCTTTGATCAGACTGTCTAAAGGTCCTTCATTCATGGTTTCATTTTAGCAGCTTCGGGATGGCGGTCGTAACTGATTTTATCGCGCTGCGCGCCTTTATCCAGCAAGCGTGGAATAATATCGCTGATCATGCCGGGCGGGCCGGAAACAAAAACGTGAAACGCACCGAAATCCTCAATATCCTGCAAGGCGCTTGTGCCGACATGATCGCCGATAACCGGGTGGTAGTCGAAAGCGCCGTGTTTTGCGGCCATTTCCTTGAAATAATCTTCCAGATAGCGTTCTTCAGCAGTGAACGTGCCCCAATATAAGGTAAAAGGGAGCGGCTTTTCTGCTTGCATGGCTTGTTCGGCAATCGCCTTGATCGGGGCAATGCCCAGTCCGCCGGCAATTGCGACGATTGGCTCTGGACGGTTTTCATCATACCAGCTATGCCCGCCCGGGCCGCTAAATTCAATTTCTTCTCCCGGCTTTAGTTTGTCCAGCGCATACAGGCTTGCCGGGCCTTTGCCCCGTTTAATATGAATTTCCAGCATGGAGCCGTCCGGCGCGACCGCAATCGAGTAAGGCCGTGATGGCAGATTGTTAAAGCTTATATTGATATATTGCCCGGCCTTATAGCTAAAAGCATTTTGGGGACGCAGTCTTATGATCCGGACATCATCGCCGATATCCTTGATTTCATGGACAATGGCGCAGTGTTGCGCTTGCGAGGTTTGTGCTGTCAGTGTCATGGGTAAAACGGTAGCCTAGTCGTTGTAGCGCGGTTCATCGAAGCGCCGCGGATCTACATAGATGAACAAATTATCGGCAAGCTCTATGCCTGTTTGCAGGTCAAACAGCTCGACTTCGGTCATGGAGCCCATCGAATCGGTAATGCGCCATTTTTTCAAGGCAAACGGCTCTTCACTAAAGCCCAGCGTTATTGCTCCTGCTGCCGGATCAGCGCTTTGAACCAGCGTAACTTGCAGCAGGTTATTGCTGCTTTTCACATCTGTGACTCTTACGTCGCCAAATAGTTGCAGGTCGCGTCGCAGGATAAAGTCTGCGAGGGTCTGGCCGATCGGCGCGTTGGTTTGTTCGCCAAGCTCTGAATCGTAAAAATAAATAAACATGCCATCGGCGACGACAAAATCCTCGATCGGGTCGTCATATTCAAAACGCAGTTTTCCGGGGCGGTCGAGATAAAAAGTGCCGATCAGCTGTGCGCCGTTCGGTGCGGTTTGCAAAAACCGCGCACGCGCTGTGCCTAGATTTTGCAGATATCGTTCTGCTTGCTTTACTTCAGGGGTTAGCGGTGCGCTCTGCGCGCTTGCCGGCAAGCCCGGAATAATGAGCAAAAAACCAAGGAATGTAATGATCGGGACAAAATGTTTCATGACGGTATAAATATAGAACTCCTGCGCTAAAGAAAAGATTCAAATGCCCGGCTTGGGAATGGGCGGCTGATATTAATATACGGTTTTTCTTGCAATACCCTCCACTTATTTGTCATAGTGCGGCAGTTTTAATCACACTTTTCATATTAATGGGGTAGGAATGAGCTATCAATCTGGCGAGCTAACCAAGCTTTTTTGCAGTTTTTGTGGCAAGGACCAGCACGAAGTCAAACATCTTGTGCAGGGGCAGGCGACACAAAAAGAAGTTCTCGGTGTATCGGAAGAACAGAGTGTTATGATTTGCGACACATGTATTCCGGATGCTGCGGAAATTGTGCGTCAGGCAAAAATGGAAGCCGCGCGCGGTAAAAGCGGCGTGCCGGCACCGGCGAATATCTGCGCAGTTCTTGATGATCATGTTATCAGTCAGGACAAGGCCAAGCGCATTCTTTCAGTGGCCGTCCATAATCATTATAAGCGCCTGAAGGTTGCCGATGCCGATCTGGGTGTAGAGCTGTCAAAATCAAACATTATGCTGGTCGGCCCGACGGGTTCGGGCAAGACGTTGCTGGCGGAAACACTGGCGCGCGTTGCTGATGTGCCGTTTGCGATGGCCGATGCGACCAGTCTGACACAAGCCGGCTATGTTGGCGGTGATGTCGAGGATATTGTTCAGAAGCTGCTCGTGGCAGCTGACTATGATGTCGAAAAAGCGCAACAAGGCATTGTGTATATTGACGAGATTGACAAAATCAGCGCCAAGGGCGGGAAGCTCGGTGGCGGTGGCCGTGATGTTTCCGGCGAAGGCGTCCAGCAGGCACTTTTGAAGATGATTGAGGGGACGGTCGTGTCTGTGTCACCTAATGGCGGTGATAAAGGGCAAGAGAAGCTGCAGGTCGATACCCGGAATATCCTGTTTATTATTGGCGGTGCGTTTGCCGGGCTGGACAAGGTTATTGCT
>CBDUPU010000185.1:0-4781 GCA_965369185.1 uncultured Rhodospirillales bacterium | reverse complement strand
CCCTTGCACAGCCCGCTTTCCAGCAGCCGGACATAATGGGCAATATGGATCTTGAACTTATGCATCGTCGCCTCGGCATATTCGAGATAATAATCTTTGCTCATCGCAAACTCCTTATGATGAAAAAACAAACAAACAGACAGACAAACAGGCAAAAAAAGTGGACTAAGCCCACCACCGGGTTAGTCCACCTCATCGCTAAACATCTGAAAAACAGCCACAAAAAAAACCGGACTTAGTCTTCTCAAGCCGTAAACGACTTAAGGAACGTCCACGCAGCTACGCTGCTTCGGACGTAGAAATGTCCGGCTTAAAAGCGCGCCGCCACAAGGCATAAAAAAACCGCCGGATGGCGGGCGCAATTGTGCTGTTGATAGGAACAGTATAGCCAATTTCACCAAAAGAGGCCAGAAAAGTACATTCACAAAACCGTCATTGCGAGCGAAGCGCGGCAATCCAGCCTGTCCGTACGCTGGATTGCTTCGTTGCTGCGCGCCTCGCAATGACGGTTAGGGGCGGCTTAAAATGCCGCCCCTAACTACATTAGTCGTTCAGGCCTTTTTTGGCAGCATCCTGAAACTCTTTCTTTTCAGCTTCGCGCTGCTCACGCAGGCGGCGGCCTTCTTCGATCTCACTGGCAATGTCGCACTCTTTTTGGATGGCGTGAGCGGTGGTAAAGAAACAAACCCGTTATTAGCTTCGAAAGTCAGCAATGAAGCATTCGAGCAAGCACTCACAGACTCTCTTATAAATTTCGGACTCTATAATAGCACAAATGGCCGCTATCAATTAGAAGCTGAATTGCTCGCCCTAGAGCAGCCAATGATGGGCTTTTCCTTTACTGTCAATTCCGTAATCGAATATAAAGTGCATAAAGATAATTCATCCGTCTTTGAAAAAACAATCAAAGCCAGCGGAACGGCCACGACTGGAGATACTATTATAGGCGTAGAACGCTTAAAGATTGCGAATGAACGAGCCATAAAAAATAATATTCGTATGTTTATCGACGAAGTGCTTACACGATAATTAGGATATGAGGCTAAATACGCCTCCCCTGATAAACGGCCGCCTCGCCAACAATGATGGAACTTTTATTTTCCCTATGAGTTGGGGAAAAATGAAAGCCGTACCGATCGTAATTCTGTTAGTGTTTGCCGCCGATGCTTTGCTGTGTCTCCTTTATTTAGGGAACTTCGCCATTGGCCAGCCTGTCAATGTGGTCAACACGCTCCTTGATCTGAATGACGAGATAGGTCTGGGGACCTGGTATTCATCGATCAAGCTGTTTGTTGTCGCCCAAATCCTCGCCCTGTTTGCCTTTACGCAAGCTTCGTTTATGGGATCATGGATTTTTGCCGCGCTGTCGGCGACCTTTCTGGGACTTTCCGCTGATGAAATAGTACAAATCCATGAATTTGCCGGTGAAAAACTCGACATTCTCCTGCCGAGCGGGGAGCGCGAAAATACCATGTTCAGCGAAACGGGCATCTGGATGTTTGCCATCGGCATTCCGGCCATCGGCGTTATTGCCTTACTGTTCCACTACGCGGCGTCCCGCCTGCGCCTGCCGCGGCCTGCCTGCAAAAAATATCTTGCCGGCCTTGCCGTTTTCGCCGCCGGTGCGATGGGGGCCGAGACCGTCAGCAATTTTGTTGAAGGTACCGGAGATATTTTATGCATAGCAGCCGAGGAGTCGCTGGAAATGTTCGGCGTCACCATTCTGCTATATGGTTCTATCGAATTGCTACAGACGGACGAACAAGCGCACCGGCTTCTAAAAAGTGCGGGCTTTGAGACAATGACCGGGAAAATTAAAGCCCCAAATCCACCTGCTCCAGCTTCCGGATCTCGTCCCTGATCCGCGCGGCTTCCTCGAACTCCAGATTGCCCGCGGCCTCCAGCATCTGCTTTTCCAGTTTGGCGAGGTGCTTTTGCAGGCCGGCGGGGGTTTCCAGCGCGGCTTGTTCGGCATCCGACAGTCCGGCGAGTTTGGGCACGGTGAGGTGGTCACCGCGTTCATAGACACTGGCCAGCACGTCGCCGATGTTCTTTTTGATGCTCTCCGGGGTGATGCCGTGTTCGGCGTTATAGGCGAGCTGTTTATCGCGGCGGCGGTTGGTTTCTTCGATGGCGGCGCTCATGCTGCCGGTCATTTTGTCGGCGTAGAGGATCGCCTTGGCATCGACGTTCCGCGCGGCGCGGCCGATTGTCTGGATCAATGCGGTCTTGCCGCGCAGGAAGCCCTCCTTGTCGGCATCAAGGATCATCACCCGCATACATTCGGGAATATCGAGGCCTTCGCGCAGCAGGTTGATGCCGACCAGAATATCGAACTCGCCAAGCCGCAAATCGCGGATAATCTCGATCCGCTCCAGCGTATCCACGTCAGAGTGCATATAGCGCACCTTCAGATTATTCTCGGTGAGGTATTCGGTCAGCGCCTCGGCCATTTTCTTGGTCAGGGTGGTGACGAGCAAGCGCCCGCCGAGCGCGACAATTTCTTTGGCTTCGTGCATCAAATTATCGACCTGATGCGTGGTCGGGCGGATCTCGACCGGCGGATCGACAAGCCCGGTCGGGCGCACCACCTGCTCGATAAATTCGCCGCCGGTCTGTTCCAGCTCCCACTCGCCCGGCGTTGCCGACACGTAAATTGTCTGCGGCCGGAAATTATTCCATTCCTCGAATTTCAAGGGGCGGTTATCGAGCGCCGAGGGCAGCCGGAAGCCGTATTCGGACAGCACGCCTTTGCGCTTCTGGTCGCCATTATACATAGCGCGCAGTTGCGGCACCATGACGTGGCTTTCATCAAGAAACATGATCGCGTCATCAGGCATATATTCGATCAGGGTCGGCGGCGGCTCCCCCGGCGCGCGGCCGGTGAGATAGCGCGAATAGTTTTCAATGCCGGTGCAAAAGCCCTGCGCCTGCATCATTTCAAGATCGAACTGGGTGCGCTGTTCCAGCCGCTGCGCTTCCAGAAGCATGTTGTTGGCCTCGAAATAGGCAAGCCGCTCTTTAAGGTCGGATTTGATCTGCTCCATCGCCTGCTTCATCGTCGGGCCGGGCGTGATGTAGTGGGAATTGGCATAAATGCGCACGCCGTCGAGCTTGGCCGCCTTCTCGCCGGTCAGCGCGTCGAACTCAACAATCTGCTCGATCTCGTCACCGAAGAAGGAAAAACGCCATGCGCTATCGGCCATGTGGGACGGGAACAGCTCCACCGTATCGCCGCGCACCCGGAACGTGCCGCGCTCAAACGCGATGTCGTTGCGGGTATATTGCAGCGTGACCAGCCGCGCGATCAGCTCCTGCCGGTCCATCCGCGTGTCCTTGCGGATGTCGAAGGTCATCGCCTGATAATCTTCCTTGGAGCCAAGGCCGTAAATCGAGGACACCGAGGCAACGATAATGCAGTCGCGCCGTTCAAACAGCGCCCGCGTTGCCGCGTGGCGCATCCGGTCGATTTGTTCGTTAATGCTGGAATCTTTCTCGATATAGGTATCGGTGCGCGGGACGTAGGCTTCGGGCTGGTAATAATCGTAATATGACACGAAATACTCAACCGCGTTATGCGGGAAGAAGCTCTTGAACTCACCGTAAAGCTGCGCCGCCAGCGTCTTGTTCGGCGCCATGATAATCGCCGGGCGCTGCATTTCCTGAATAACCTGCGCCATCGTAAAGGTCTTACCCGAACCGGTCACGCCGAGCAGCACCTGATCCGACAGCCCGTCGCGCAGCCCTTCGGTCAGCTTCTTGATTGCCGCCGGCTGGTCGCCTGCAGGCTTGAAATCGGACACAACCTCGAACGGGCGCGATGTATCGCTTTCCGGGGCGGCAAAATCCTGTATTTGCGCGGTATTAGACATGGGAGATATATAGCGCGAAATGCGGCAAAAGTCATCAAGCGCCGCGCAAGATGCCCTGCTCCGCCCCGCGCACCAGATCACGCACCGTCAGCGTCCTGAGCGGCTTGCCGTTGCCAAACAGCGACAGCCACCATGCCAGCACCGGATGCGCATTGCCGCCTGTGTTGAAATAATCATTAAAACGAAACGTATCGGTATCAACGTGAAACGCATAGGAATAGTTGGCCAGAAGGTCAGCAGCATCATCGCCGTCAAGCTTCAGATCCTGCCGCACACGCGTCCAGATCGTAATCTGCGACCGCTCCATTTCCAGCGCATCGGCAAGGAACGCAACCACATCAAGTTCGTCTTTACTCGGCATAAAACGCAGTCTTTTTTGATTTAGGTAGGCCGGTTTTCCGGCTTCGCTTCCTGACTGGTGCGAACCGTAGCCTCATCGGCCGGCATATGCTTGAGAAGCTCCGCAATAAAGGCTTTACCGCTAGCATCCAGTTTCAAACTGGAAAGAACGTCCCGGCGCATATAATTCAGCGCTTCCATGGAGCCACCCTCTTTTTCAACCATCAGCATCATTTCCGGCTTGCCGCGCAGATAGGCATTGAAAATAATCGAGGCGCACTGTTCGGCAACATACTGGACATTCTCATGAAGGATCTGCAGGCGCTTGTTGTTCGCGGCGAGCTCCTGTTCGAGCTTCGGCAGCTGAATGCGTTGCGCGGCCTGATTAAACGCCCAGCGCAGCGGGTTCCAGCCGGCCTTGAGATTTTCGATCTTTTCGATCTTGCGGATCATGTCGCGGTTTTTCTCGCGCAGGGCCTGTACTTCCTCGCGTAACGGCGGAACTCTCCGATCCCATTGTTCGTACGCAGAATTGATGGCCTGTTGCATAGCGGCACTTCCCCCTTATTA
>CBDUPU010000184.1:0-4820 GCA_965369185.1 uncultured Rhodospirillales bacterium | reverse complement strand
TTTCAATTGATACGCGTAATGCAGTGACCATGAAAGCGGCCGTTGCAGCAGGGGCAACACTGATTAATGATGTGACGGCGTTGCGAGGCGATGCCGATAGCCTTCAGATTGCCGCAGGATGCGATGCCGCGATTTGCCTGATGCATATGCAGGGCGAGCCGCAAACCATGCAGGTGAATCCGCATTATGATGATGTTTTTGCGGAAGTTTATGGTTTTCTGGAGCGGCGTATTGAGGCTTGCATTAGGGCCGGGATTCCCCGCGAGCGGTTGATTGTTGATCCCGGCATCGGCTTTGGCAAGACGCTTGAGCACAACCTGGTTTTGCTCAAGCGGCTGAACGAGTTTCGTGCTCTGAATGTCCCGGTATTGCTTGGTCTGTCCCGTAAAAGTTTTATTGAGAAACTCTGTCCGCGAACGCCGGCGACCAAACGTCTTCCCGGTTCGCTTGCCGGCGCGCTTTGGGGCTTGCAGCAGGGGGCACAGATTATAAGGGTTCACGATGTTGGTGAAACCCGGCAGGCCTTTACCGTTTTTGACGCAATTCGTCAGGTGTAGGCTGTGACTTTCTTATTCTGCCGTCGCGCAGAATGGCGCCCCTTTACGGCATAGCCGCTTTTCCTCTATGTCGAATTGCCAGACGCGCCATGGAAATGGTTTGTGGCTGTGGTATGGCTCGAAATAATGAAGGTGGCAGTTATTGATACCGCCTTCATAGGGACGTTCATATATATGCAATATTGAATAGAATGTGCCGCCGTGGGCGACGATCATCAGCGGGTCTTCTTCGGTATGGCTGTCCAGAATGGTTGTCAGTGTATTTTTGACGCGCAGACCGAAATCGTCTTTGTTCTCGCCGCCGGGCGGGCGGATATTTGCTTTGATATGCGGCATGACATCGGCCCAAGGCAGACCTTCCCATTCGCCGACATGGTGCTCGCGTAGATCGTCAACTTCGTGCATATCCAGCTTGATATGGGTGTTGATATAATTTGCTGTATCGCGCGCTCTTATCATCGGGCTGTGGACGATCCTGTGCGGTTTTATTTCAAGCTGTGGCACCAGCTCTCCCAGCATTTGCGCCTGTTTCCTGCCGATATGGTTTAACGGGGAATCCAGCCCGCCACCGGCGCTGATCTGCGCTGCGTTTGCTTCTGTTTCTCCGTGCCGGACTAGATAGAAAGGTTTTGCGGGAATCATTTGGTAAAGGCCTGTTCTTTTGGAATTTGCTACATCATAATAAGTGGCATGGAACAATGGCAGGATCAAGGCATAGTGCTCTCCGCGCGCTCTCATGGCGAGAGCGGTGCTGTTGTATCGTTGCTGACAGAAAATCACGGGCGGCACGCCGGATATGTTCGCGGTGCTCATTCATCAAAAATGCGCGGTATTCTTGAGCCCGGTAATCTGGTGGGCGTTAATTGGCAGGCGCGTGTTGAAAATGGTTTGGGGACCTTTGCGCTAGAACAAGAACGTTATCTTGCCAGCGGCCTGATTGCCGACCCGCTGAAGTTGGGGGCGCTGCTTGCAGCTTGCAGCTTGTGTGATGCGGCGCTGCCGGAGAGAGAAGGTCACCCGGGGCTGTTTCATGGCTTTCTTGCCCTGATGGAGGCGATGGACGGCGAAATCTGGGGGGCTGCCTACGTCATGTGGGAGATTGCGCTGCTCAAAGAACTTGGCTTTGGACTTGATTTGACGCGCTGCGCCGGGGGCGGGAGCTCCGAGTCGCTCGCTTATGTCAGTCCCAAATCCGGCCATGCGGTCAGCGCCGAGGCAGGCGAGCCTTATAAAGACAAGTTGTTAAAACTGCCCGGATTTTTAACGCCGCAAAGCGGGGCGATTGAGCCAGACGACGTTTTGCAGGGGCTTGAATTGACAGGGTATTTTCTTGAACACTGGGCTTTTGCCCATCACACACGCGGCGTTCCGGAACAGCGTTGCCGCTTTCAGGAGCGCTTTGCCAAAAGCTGCCGGAAAGCTTCTGGCGGCGAGACTGTTCCCGGCGCCAACGGCGCAGGCTAAGGCCTGTAGATATAGACAGAAAAATTTCTGATAGATCTATGTAACCCTTGCATTGCGCGGCGAAGGCGGTAAAGTCTTCGCCATGGCAAAGAACGAAAACACTACTCCTGAACAGGATCAGGTCATTAATCAGCCGATCGTTGACATTCTGTCCGACCGCTACCTGTCCTATGCGCTCTCCACGATTATGAGCCGGTCGCTGCCCGATGTGCGCGATGGTTTGAAGCCGGTTCATCGGCGGCTGTTATACGCTATGTATCAGCTGCGGCTGTCGCCTGCGACCGGGCCGAAAAAATCGGCGCGGGTTGTCGGTGATGTGATCGGTAAGTTCCACCCGCATGGCGATACAGCCGTATATGACGCGATGGTGCGTCTCGCGCAGGATTTCGCGGTGCGTTACCCGCTTGTCGATGGCCAGGGGAACTTCGGTAATATTGACGGCGATAACGCTGCTGCTATGCGATATACCGAAGCGCGTATGACGGCTGTGGCCGAACTTCTGCTTGAGGGTATCGATGAGGACGCGGTTGACTTCCGCGGAACCTATGACGGGGAAGGGCGGGAGCCGATTGTGCTGCCGGGCAACTTCCCTAATCTGCTGGCAAACGGCTCTTCCGGCATTGCCGTCGGTATGGCGACCAATATCCCGCCGCATAATGCATATGAATTGCTGGAAGCCTGCGAAATGCTTCTGGACGGAGACTCCGATCCGACCGTGCGTGACCTTGTCGTTAATTGCGTCAAAGGGCCTGACTTCCCGACGGGCGGTATTTTGGTCGAGCCGCAGGACGATATTATCAAGGCCTATGAAACCGGCCGCGGCGCTTTCCGTTTGCGCGCTCTTTGGGAAAAGGAAGACCTGAAACAAGGGCAGTACCAGATTGTCGTTACTGAAATCCCATATCAGGTGCAAAAGTCCAAGCTGGTCGAGAAAATTGCCGAGCTGATCCAGAACCGCAAGCTGCCGATGCTTGATGACGTTCTGGATGAGAGTGCCGAAGATATTCGTCTCGTCCTGGTTCCGAAAAACCGGAATGTCGAGCCGGATCTGCTGATGGAGGCGCTTTATCGCAATACCGATCTTGAGATCCGCTTTAACCTTAACATGAATGTTCTTGATGGCGGGCTGGTACCCAAGGTCATGAACCTTAAAGATGTGCTGCGTGCATGGCTTGATCATCGCCAGGAAGTACTGGTGCGGCGCTCGTCTTACAGGCTGGAAAAAGTCCTGCATAGGATCGAAGTCCTTGACGGTTATCTGATTGTCTACCTGAATATTGATGAGGTCATCCGTATCATCCGCGAGGAAGATGACCCGAAAATGGAACTGATGAACGCGTTCGGTCTGAGCGAAGTTCAGGCGGAAGCCGTTCTGAATATGCGTTTGCGTAATTTGCGCAAGCTCGAAGAGATGGAACTGCGCAAGGAGCATGATGGTCTTGTCAAAGAGCGTGATCATTTACAGGCCTTGATTAAGTCAGAGGCGAAACAGTGGAAAGAAATTCGTCGCCAGATAGGCGAGCTGAAGAAGAGCTTTGGCCCGGACACGGTTCTTGGCCGTCGCCGCACGATGATTGGCAAGCCGCCCAAACTCGTCGATGTCGAAGAGCTGGAAGAAGCGATGATCGAAAAAGAGCCGGTCACCGTAATCTGTTCTTCCAAAGGCTGGATCAGGGCATTCCGTGGTCACGGGCACGATCCGAAAGACTTTAAATATAAAGAAGGTGACAAGGGCCGTTTTGTTCTGGAGGCACAGACCACCGATAAATTGCTCGTTTTTGGCACGAATGGTCGTTTTTATACGATCGGGGCGGACAAGTTGCCTTCCGGGCGCGGCTTTGGCGAGCCTTTGCGACTGATGGCAGACCTGCCTAATGACGCGGAGATTGCCGACATCAAGGTTTATAATGCCGAAGGGCGGCTTCTGGTTGCTGCGGATGATGGCCGGGGCTTTATCGTTCATGAAAAAGACGTGCTTGCCCAGACACGTACCGGCAAGCAAATACTGAATGTAAGCGGCGGGACAGACGCCAAGCTGTGCATTTCTATTGCGGCCAATGCCGACCATATTGCGACGATTGGCACCAATCGTAAGATGCTTGTTTTCAAGCTTGAAGAAATACCGGAAATGAGCCGCGGTAAAGGCGTTATCTTGCAACGCTTCCGTGACGGCGGCCTGTCCGATATCAAGACTTTCAGTCTGGAAGAGGGCTTTAAGTTCAAGTATGGCGCAGGCGAGACTACTGTTGAAGATTTAAGTCCGTGGCTGGGGCTGCGAGCGCAGGCCGGCCGGTTGCCGCCTAACGGCTTCCCAAAAAACAACAGGTTTGGTGACTGATTGTCTTTATTCCGGTCAATGATTTGAGAAAAGGGCGCTTAGGCGCCCTTTTTGTTTCTTGTGCTGGTTCTGTTTACGGGAAGTAAACGTTACCGGGCGTCTTTTGGAAGGAGCCGGCTGGCTTGTCATTTATAAGGGGCCGCTGCTTGATGTCGTCCCGCACGTTTTGCTGCTCTTCTTTGGACAGCTCGCCTTCAAATTCACCGCGCTGGAAGGCGCGCTCAATTGCCTCGTTCAGAAGAATAATACTGATGCGCCTGTTTCGCGGGTCGCGCGGGTCTTCAGCAACCAGATGCTCCCGGTCCGCCTTGCCCATTACGTTCGCAAGCCGGCTAGCCTCAATCCCCTTATTCAGCAGGGCTCGGCGCGCGGCGTTTGCTCGGTCTGCCGAAAGCTCCCAGTTTGTAGAGGTCGCGCCCGGGCCGTATTGGTCAGAGTCGGTATGTCCGCGTACGGAAATC
>CBDUPU010000183.1:0-4844 GCA_965369185.1 uncultured Rhodospirillales bacterium | reverse complement strand
ATTTCCTCGATGATTATGCTGGTGAAGGATAAGGGCAGGGATATTGCGATCATGCGAACGATGGGGGCAACGCGCCGTAGTATGATGAAAATCTTTATCCTGACCGGCGCGAGTATCGGCTTTATCGGTACTTTCGTGGGCACCATTCTCGGCGTCGCTTTTGCAGTTAATATCGAGTCTATCCGCCAGTGGCTGCAGAGCCTGACCGGTACAGATCTATTCTCGGCCGAGATTTATTTCCTGTCCAAGCTGCCGGCGGAAATTGATTGGGGCGAGGTGGTTGCCGTTGTGTCTATTGCCTTTACCTTGTCTATTCTTGCAACCTTGTATCCCGCATGGCGGGCGGCGCGGCTCGATCCGGTGGAGGCGCTGCGCTATGAGTAAGCAAAAGGAAAAAATTGTGCCGTTTACCGATATGCCCGGCGCCAAGGAAGCGCGGTTAAAGCATCTTCTGCGTGTTGATGGGCTGGAAAAGAGTTTCAAACAAGGCGGCGAGACCCTGACTGTTCTTAAGGATCTGCGTATGTCGATCGATAAGGGCGAAATGGTAGCGCTTGTCGGACCCAGCGGGGCGGGTAAATCGACGCTTTTGCATATGGTCGGTCTGCTGGATACGCCGACTACGGGTAAGGTTCTGGTGAATGGCCGGGACGTTGCGCGTCTTGGTGACGAAGAACGGACGCGGCTGCGCCGTGACTTTATCGGCTTTATCTATCAGTTCCATTATTTGCAGCCGGAATTCTCGGCGCTTGAAAACGTTGTCCTGCCACAGATGATTGCGGGTACATCGCGCAAAAAAGCTGAGGCGCACGCTGCAGAGCTGCTAGGCTCTCTCGGGCTTGGGCATCGTTTCAGCCATCGCCCCGGCACGCTTTCAGGCGGAGAGCAGCAGCGCGTTGCGATAGCCCGTGCGCTTGCCAACAGTCCGAAGCTGATACTGGCGGACGAGCCAACCGGCAATCTTGACCCCTCGACCTCTGCCGATGTGTTTGAAATGCTGGTCAAGCTGGTTCGTAGCAAAGGCATGGGCGCTTTGATCGCAACGCATAATATGGAACTTGCCGACCGGATGGATAAGGTTCTTGAGCTGAAGAACGGGAAGGTCCTGCCTTATTAATATGGCTTCGTCTGCTGACAAAAGCTGGAGCGTCCTGCAAGCGGCAGGTATTTTTCTCAAGGCCGGTTTCGGCGATCTCATCTGGTATGAATCTTTGCGGCGAGGTCTGCTCGCCAAACTCTGGATTACACAGAAGCGTTTCAAGCTTAACGGGCGGGAGACGTCTTATCTGCTTGCATCGCAAACCAAAGACCTGCCACCGGTTTTGTTTTTGCATGGGACACCCGGCAATGCGCTTGATTGGGCATGGTTCCTGAAAAAGGCGGCGTCACGTCTTTCGATCTTTGCGCTAGACCGCCCAGGGTTCGGTGTTGTTGATAAGAAGCCGCCGGTGCTTGAGCAGGATATTGAGACATTGCGGGAGGCGCTGGCTCTTGCTTTCGAGCATGGCGAGAAGGTAGTTGTTGTCGGGCATTCGCTCGGTGGCGGGCTGGCAGCGAAACTGGCGGCTGAATATCCTGAAATGGTCAAAGGGCTGGTTCTGGTCGGGGCATCACTTGATCCGGGGCTTAAAGCTATTCACCCGATACAGCGCCATGCGGCACGCGCGCCACTATCATGGCTTTTGCCGCGTTCGGTGCGTAACTGTAATATAGAGCTTTTGCAATATCCGGAGTTTCTGAATGCCTTGCAGCCTGATCTTGAGGAAATCAGCTGTCCGGTGACGGTAATCCATAGCCGTAATGACCGTTTGGTTCCGTACCGGAATGTCGATTATGTGCAGAAATATTTTTCTAATGTAGCATCGCTTAATGTAGTGACCCTCGACAGGGGCGGGCATTTTCTGAACAAGTCGCGGCCGCGATTATTGCTGGAAGCAATCGAGACGCTTATATAAATATCCTGTTTTTAGCGCTTCACAGTGGAAAAGGGCGATAGAAGGGTTTTGTCGCCCGGTTAATCTGTTTAGAGTATGGCTATGCCCAGCAGCGAGAGTTTTGTCCATCTTCATTTGCATTCTGCCTATTCTTTGGCGGAAGGGGCTATTCGTCCCAAAAAACTGATTGGCATGTGCAAGACAGGCAATATGCCTGCTGTCGCGATTACTGATTCCGGCAATATTTTCGGCGGGCTGGAATTTGCGATGGAGGCCGCAAAAGGCGGTATCCAGCCGATTATCGGTTGCCAGCTACGGCTCGGCATAGAAGGGCATCAGCTTGTCTTCCTGTGTCAGAGTGAGCAGGGCTACCTGAACCTTAGTAAACTGGTCAGCCAGTCCTATCTAGAGGTCGAGCCTTCAGAAGCTTCACATATCACGTGGGAACAGCTTGAAGAGTCCAATGCCGGTCTGATTTGCCTGACGGGCGGGATTGCCGGGCCGGTGGCGCAATATCTGCTGCATAATCAGGCCAAGGAAGCTGAAACTGCGCTTAAGCGCCTGAAGAAGATTTTTGGCAACCGCCTGTATGTCGAGATTCAGCGTCATGGCTGGCCGGAAGAAGATACGGTCGAAGACCGGCTGATTGATCTGGCCTATAAACATGATGTGCCGCTTGTTGCCACGAATGACTGCTATTTCCCGAAGCGCAAGATGCATGAAGCGCACGATGCGCTGCTTTGTATTGCCGATGGCCGCTATGTCACCGAGGATAATCGCCGTAAAGTCACGCCGGAGCATTATTTCAAATCCGCCAAGGAGATGCGCGAGCTGTTCGCCGACTTGCCGGAAGCGGCTGACAATACGCTTATTGTTGCCCAGCGCTGTGCTTTTCTTTTGCAGAAGGTCGATCCGATCCTGCCGCCTTTCGATACGGAAGGCGGGCGAAGCGAGATTGAGGAGTTGCAGGACCAGTCGGAAAAAGGGCTTTTATGGCGGCTTGAAAATTTTGTTTATACCGAGGATATGGACGAGGCGGCGCGGCAAGAAACTGCCAAGCCCTATCTTGAACGCCTTGAGTACGAGCTTGGCATTATTACCCAGATGGGGTTCCCCGGTTACTTCCTGATCGTTTCCGACTTCATTAAATGGGCGAAAGAGCACAATATCCCGGTCGGCCCGGGTCGTGGTTCCGGTGCCGGTTCCGTTGTTGCCTGGGCGCTCAAGATTACCGACCTTGATCCGCTGCGTTTTAACCTACTCTTTGAACGTTTCCTGAACCCGGAACGCGTGTCGATGCCTGACTTTGACGTCGATTTCTGTCAGGAGCGGCGGGATGAGGTGATCCGCTATGTGCAGGACCGCTACGGCCATGACAAGGTGGCGCAGATTATTACCTTTGGTAAGTTGCAGGCACGTGCTGTTGTGCGTGACGTTGGCCGCGTTCTGCAAATGCCTTATGGACAGGTTGATCGTCTTGCCAAGATGATCCCGGCCAATCCTGCCAATCCGATTACGCTGGAAGAAGCGCTGGCGCAAGATGCCGATCTGCGCGCGGAAAAGGATAAGGAAGAAACCAGCCAGAAACTGATCGATATCGCCTTGCAGCTTGAAGGGCTGTATCGTCACGCCTCGACCCACGCGGCGGGTGTCGTGATCGGTGACCGGCCTTTGCACGAGCTGGTGCCGCTTTACCGCGATCCGCGTTCCGACATGCCGGTGACGCAGTTTAACATGAAGTATGTCGAGCAGGCCGGTCTGGTGAAGTTCGACTTTCTCGGTCTTAAAACCCTGACCGTTATTCAAAAGGCGCTTGAGCTTATTGAAAAGCATCAGGGCGAGAAAATTGAAATCCTGCAAATCCCGTTTGACGATGAAGCGACTTACAAGCTGCTGACAATTGGTAATACGGTCGGCGTGTTCCAGCTGGAAAGTGCCGGGATGCGCGATGCAATGCGGCGCATGAAGCCGAACCGGTTCGAGGATATTATCGCGCTTGTGGCGCTGTATCGTCCCGGCCCTATGGATAATATTCCTATTTATATTGATCGTAAGGCGGGCAAGGAAGAGCCGGATTACATGCATCCGATCCTGCAGCCTTATCTGGAAGAAACCTACGGCATCATGATCTATCAGGAGCAGGTCATGCAGGCAGCGCAGGCGCTTTCCGGTTATACGCTTGGCGGCGCGGATCTGCTTCGCCGTGCCATGGGTAAAAAGATCAAGGAAGAGATGGACGCGCAGCGCGAAATGTTCGTGACCGGCGCGAAGGAACATAACAACGTTCCTGAAAAACAAGCCAACCAGATCTTTGACCAGATCGCAAAATTCGCAGGTTACGGTTTCAACAAATCGCACGCTGCCGCTTATGCGCTGATTGCTTATCAGACGGCGTGGCTGAAAGCCAATTACCCGGTCGAATTTATGGCCGCGTCGATGACGCTCGATATGGGCAACACCGAAAAGCTGAGCATCTTCAAGCAAGAGCTTGACCGCATGGGCGTTGACCTGTTGCCGCCCGACATTAACAAGTCTGGCGTTGAGTTTCGGGTTGAGGGTAAGGCCATCCGTTATGCGCTTGCCGCGCTTAAAGGTGTCGGCGGCCCTGCCATGAAGAGCATTGTCGCCCAGCGTGATGCGGACGGGGAATATAAAGACATCAATGATCTGTTCATGCGCCTTGAACAGGGTGTCATGAACAAGCGCCAGTATGAGCAGCTCTGCTGTGCCGGTGTATTTGACTCGCTGAATGAAAACCGCGCGCAGCTGCTGGAAGGCGGTGAAATGCTGCTGCGTCATGCGCAGGCACTTGCGGCCGAAAAAGCCAGCGGCCAGACGAGTCTTTTTGGCGGGGATAGCGGCGTGGCCGATGACATGCCGGCGCTGCCAGATGAGGTTTCTGCGTTGTTC
>CBDUPU010000182.1:0-4861 GCA_965369185.1 uncultured Rhodospirillales bacterium | reverse complement strand
CCTGTGTTTTGGATGGTTTCAGGCGCAATCGTAACTGCCGTTCGTGCGTTAGGGTCTTTCTTTTTGCCCTCGCTGCCATCGCCGTAAACCGGCACCAGATCCATGCCCATCGGTGATTTTCCCGGTTTATCACTTCTGTAATTCGGGTTCATCGGCGCTTGCCAGTAGAGAATTTTCTTCTCGCCGGATGGCGCTGAGGATGAAGAAGTATCAGCCGCGTCAGAACCGCTGCTTTCTTCTTCCGCATCAAGAGCAACCAAATCCATACCGCAAATCGGACAGCTGCCCGGCCGGTCGGCAATGTAATGCGGATGCATCGGGCAGGTGTATTTTTGCCCTTCCGCCAAAGCGGGCATCGAAAAGAAGACCATGATCAGAAACAGGGCCGGGATTATTTTTTTCATTCTTGTGTCTCCTTAAAACCGCCGATATTTTGAGAGGCAATGTTGGAATTAAATTCTGCCGTTTTGGCTATATGCGCCGCTTTAACCTGTGCCAACTGCGCCTGAATATTCAGCCTGTCAATTTTTGCCAACAACACCCGGTCGAGATCTTCGGTTCCAGCCTCGTAGTTGCGCTGTGCCGCATCGATCTTACCCTTCATCGCATGATCCTTATCCTGCAACACTGCAACGTTTTTGGCCGCCGCATCACGGCCGCTTTCAATCGCTGTCATTTGTTTTACCCATATACGGCTCACATCGTCATAGGCAAACATGGCGCTGCGCTGCCTGTCTTTGGCTGCTTTTAATTTCGGTTTTTGGTTGCTGGAAGCCCAGAGGGGAATGCTCACCTGCGCCTGAACGGAAAACCAGTCATCGCCTGCGAAATTACCATTCTCACCATCCTCACGTTGCTTGTAAACGGCATTGACACCGAAATTTGGCAGGAACGCCGCATCGGCGATACTCACATCTTTTTTGGCGATATCGATATCCTCGGCGGCGATCAAAACCGCATAAAGATCATTCGGGTTTTTATCCCAGAGTGTATCTGATGCAATCTGTGGCATTTCAATTTCCGGCACTTCGCCGACCAGCCGAATGAATTCGGCTTCAATGGTGGCCTGCTGCGCGTCCAAATCATTAAGTTTGCGCTCAGCTTCGGCACGCTCCACATCGACTTCGGAAAAACGCTGATAAACGGCCCGCCCGGCTTCAATCTGGCCTTTGAACGTATCCTCCAGCTCATGATAATGGCCAAGTTGGGTCTTGATCAGCTTCTTTTGCGTTTTGACGCTTTCATATTCGGCCAGTTTGGAGATCAGCATAAAGCGCAGCCGGGCATTGGTGTAATCGGCCATCAGCTTTTGTTTTTCCGACATTTGCTCCAGCTTCCCCGCTTTCGCGCCGCGCAAAGCCGGATTGGGGATTTTCTGGTTAAATCCGATCACTTTTGAAGTTGGCAGGAAACGGTCAAAAGCCGGATCGGATATCGGCACGTTATCAACACCAATCATCACCATCGGATCGGGCAAGCCCAACTCGCTTTGCGCCTGCGCCCTAGAAGCTTCGCTTTCGGCCAGAATACTTTCGACTTGTGGGTGTTCACCCAGGCGCTGCACATACTCTTCAAATGAAGAGGCAAAGGCAGATTCGGATGTAAAAAGAATGAAGGCAGTGCTGAGCGTTAAAAGTCTTTTAAATTTCATGGCTTTCTCCGAAATACGGTCGTTAGTCCTGTTACGAAGAGTATAGCCTAATCCCCTCAAATTTTTTTAGGGACCCCTAGATACCACATGTAAAGCTGCTCTAACAGGCCAAATCACCATCGCTATTGTTCCATTTAGCCATCAGCTTGCACCTTTGACCATGCCTCAAAGTCAACACGAAAAAAGGAAATTAAAGGCTTTGCGCCAGTTTCTGTATCAGCAGCTTGCGTGCCCGGTAGATGCGCGTTTCAACCGTTTTCGGCGTAACGTCGAGGATGCGGGCGCATTCTTTTTGTGAATGGTTTTCAAGAGCGAAAAGAATGAGTGCGGTTTTGAGCTTGTGAGGCAATTTATCAATATGCTTGTCTAAAAGCTTCAGGGTTTGCCGATGTTCGGTTAGGCTTTCGATATTTTCACCGCTGGCCATCACATCATGCAATGAGCCTTTGTCCTCATCATCTGTCAAGGCATTGAGGGAAACAAGCGATTGCAGTTTTTTCTTGCGCGCATGATCGCGGCAAAGATTCAAAGCTATTTGATACAGCCAGGTTTTAAATCTGTAGGAGGGATTGTAGGTTTCCGCCCGGTCATAAACTCGAAAAAATGCCTCCTGTACTATATCGTAAGATGCGTCCTCATCGCAGGTGTAGCGGGTCACAAAATAGAAAAGCGGTTGCTTGTGGCGCTTCATGAGTTCATTGAGCGCAACATCCCGACCATTTTGCAAAGTCAGCATCAATTCCCCGTCGGGAAGCTCGGGGATCGGCTTATTGTCCGGCGTTCCGGTAGAGTTGCTCAACCACTTTCTCCTCAAGCTTCTTGCTCTGGTCTTCGCTCAGTACGCCCTGCATATCGGTAAGATGTTGCAGGGTTAGCTTTTGTAGCTCCCCCATTGCCGCATGAATCTGGTCCACAGCTGCTTGAGCCTGCGGAGAATTATAACCCCCGTTTTTAATTGCTTCGGCAAGCTCCATGTTGGCAAGCTTCATCTGCTCTTCAAACAATGCTTTCTGACGACGATAATCTTTTTCTATCACTGTCAGTTTCTTTTCCTGCTGTACGTTCAAATTTAGATCCTGATGGAAAAGAGTGTGCATATCGCCTGCCGCATGATGATGACCACTAACGCTTTTGCCTAGAAAGTTCTGACCAATCAAGACCCCGCCAATGGCCGTACAAGCGACAATCATTACAAAGAAAAGAATCTGCCAAAATTGTTTCATGAGGATGCCGGATCAGAGGTAGATATTGTTGAGGTTATTAGGAAAGGCGCATTGGTTGAAAACACCTCAAGCCCCAGAGTATTAGATTGTGCCTTGACTGGCGATAGCTGCGAGGCCATAAGACCGGCCGCGAGCGCCAAAACCAGTGAGGCATAACGCAGTTGTGCACCTGCACCAAAAGCCGGAAGAGCCCAAATGGAGGCTTGCGGGACGGCTTTGCTTTGCCGGATGCGCGCCCAGACATCGGATTCCAGCCGGTCAAGACGGGCGTAATCTGGCTCTTTTTGGAAGGACTTCTTCAGTAATTTATCTGTAAATTTCAATAACATGGCTTTTGCTCCGCTCTATTATCTTACTTCTAATACGTGAGAGATGCCACTTTCCCTCAAATTTTTTGCTATTCTGTATTTTTCTAGGCAGAAATTTTGACAGGTTCTTCTTCAAAGTATGCTCTATTCAACCTACAGAAACCCTTACCATCGCTATCGATAATCTTACGTCAATGACGGTTACCTTTAAAAACATCTGTTAAATATGCAGCTCGAGAGCCAGCATATTTAACAGATCACGAAAATAGACATAAGGATGACAACCAAGCCTACCAGTTTGCAAGGCGAGTTTGTAACAAGTGGCCGGATATATAATACTCTGGTTTTATTGCTCTATATGTTGGATCAGGTCGCGCCCAAATATCACTGGCGAAATCGTTTAAAATCATTGTTGTTGCAACATGAAAACTGGTTGGGCGATATGGGTTTTGCGGAAGGTTGGCAGACACGTGCGATTTGGCAGTAATTTAAATTGTCTATAGGTTCCGTGATTATTCTAAGTCTTCCCCAAGGTCTGCCAGAAGCTGTTTTACAAAATCATCGTCTGGATCTTCGGTTTCAGGTTCTGTCAGATTTTTGGTTAGGCTATCGCCAGCATCGTTTTTCTTATTTGGGAACATTTCTGCTTGGTTTGGATCATGTCTCACAGTCTGGTTCGCCTGAATGTCAAATTCAGGAATGCCATGTTCAGTAATTTGAAGCGCGGGAACTTTAGGAGCTGGTAGGAGCCGGTCTTTAAAACGTTTGTCTTTGTGATAAGAAACTTTTTGTGCGTGCACCGGAAACGATGATTCCGTGATGATAATTTCCTGATGTCGGGGCAAGCGCCGGGCCTTTTCTTTTGTAATCAAAGGCCGGGAACGAAAACTTATGCTTTGGCTTGGCGGTTCGTATTTTAGGGATTTTCGCTGCGATGTTGAAATCGACGCTACTGTTTTATCGCCGCAGGACTGGCTGATATAGGAGGCCGTTTCCAGATCGTTCGCGGAAAAGAAAATCTGATGGGCGCAGCAGGACAGAATGCCGTCACGTTTGTCCCGCCCATAGACAACATCCAGCCATTTAAGACCTTGCACGACCGCCATGACCCGGCAGTTAAAGCCGCCGAGCAGGGTAAAGGCTGAAGTCATGGAGGACATGGGGCCGAGCATATGAAATTCATCCATCATTAAAAGGACTTTGTATGGTTCTGTTTCATCCGGCTCTTTCATGGATAAAAGCGTGATGACCTGCTCAAAAAATATGCGGAGCAATGGCGCGAGTGTTGCGATCTGGCCGGTATGGACGCCGACATAGATGGACATTCTTTTCTTGCGCAACTCGGCGATTGAAAAATCACTGCGCGAGGTGGCCGCATCAATGGAAGGGGTGTCCCAAAGCTGCAGGGCCTCATCAAGGCTCGACTTTACACCGCTTCTTTCTTTAGCGGCTTTGTTGGCAAAGCTCATAAGTGTCTTTTTGCCAGCGGTGGGCATCTCGCTATGCGTTTTGACAATATGGCGGCAGATGTCGCCAAGATCCGCTTCTGCACCGAGCAGCCTGTTAATGGCGCCGATCGTGGAGGGCATGTCAGGGTTTTCAAGGACATAAAGGGCAAGGCCGACAAACAGAGATCTTGCCTCTGATGCCCAAAAATCGTCACCGTGATTTGGGTCTTG
>CBDUPU010000181.1:0-4926 GCA_965369185.1 uncultured Rhodospirillales bacterium | reverse complement strand
GCTTCAGCGATATATACAACCCTGCCACTGGCGGCGTGACCGGCAAAGTCGCGCTCGCAGGCGTCGATGAAGTCAAAGCCGCCATCGCCGCCGCCCATGACGTCTTCCCCGACTGGGCCGCGACCCCGCCGCTCAAACGCGCCCGCGTGATGTTCAAATTCAAGGAATTGCTCGACGCCCATGCCGACGATCTCGCCGCCATCATTACCAGCGAGCATGGCAAAGTCCTGTCCGACGCGCGCGGCGAAGTCACCCGCGGTATCGAAGTCGTCGAATTTGCCTGCGGCATCCCGCATTTGCTCAAAGGCGGTTTCAGTGAAAATGTCGGCACCAATATCGACACCCATTCCATCCGCCAGCCGCTCGGCGTTTGCGCGGGGATTACCCCGTTCAACTTCCCCGCCATGGTCGGCATGTGGATGTTCCCGGTCGCGATTGCCTGCGGTAACAGCTTTGTCTGGAAACCGTCTGAAAAAGACCCGTCCGCCGCGCTCTATATCGCCGACCTGCTGAAACAGGCAGGCCTGCCTGATGGCGTACTGAACGTCGTCCATGGCGACAAGCTCGCCGTTGATGCGCTGCTGGAAGATGATCGCGTCGCCGCCGTCAGCTTCGTCGGCTCGACCCCGATCGCGCAATATATCTATGAAACCGGCGCGCGCCACGGCAAGCGCGTACAGGCGCTCGGCGGTGCCAAAAACCATATGGTCGTCATGCCCGACGCCGATATGGATCAGGCGGCGGACGCCCTGATGGGCGCAGCATACGGCAGCGCAGGCGAACGCTGCATGGCGATCTCTGTCGCCGTTGCCGTCGGCGAGGCAGGTGACATACTGATCAACAAGCTAAAGCCCAAAATCAAAGCGCTCAAAATCGGCAACGGCAAAAATGACGGCGTTGAAATGGGACCGCTCATTACCAGAGAACATCTGGAACGCGTCCTGTCTTACGTTGATCTCGGCATAGGAGAAGGCGCCAACCTGCTGATCGATGGCCGCGATTTTAAAGCCGATGGTAACGGCTTTTTCATGGGCGGCTGCCTGTTCGATAACGTGACCGCCGACATGCGGATTTATCAGGAAGAAATCTTCGGCCCCGTCCTCGCCGTCGTGCGCGTCGAGACATTCGACGAAGCCGTCTCCTTAATTAATAGTCACCAATTCGCCAACGGCACCGCCATCTTCACCCGCGACGGCGACGCCGCCCGCACCTTCGCAAGCCGGATCGAAGTCGGCATGGTCGGCATCAACGTCCCGATCCCCGTCCCCGTCGCCTACCACTCCTTCGGCGGCTGGAAAGCTTCAGCGTTTGGAGCCAACGGCATGCACGGCCAGGAAGGCATAAACTTCTACACCCGCCTGAAAACCATTACCTCAAGATGGCCAACCGGTATTAGAGAGGGTGCGGAGTTTGTGATGCCGGTGATGAAGTGACAATTTGCTGTGGCGCGTCACGCCCTAGCAAATAGAAAGCTTATTTATGTCATCTGAACTAGATAAATGTTCCATTTTTTTGCTTTGATATTTCCATTTGTTTAACGATGGAACCCCCGCCCCTCCAAGCACTAATATCAAGGCATCATTGCAAATCATTTTATAAATAAAAGGCCCGGTGCCGATATCAAAACATTTAACGAAAGCTCCTTTTTCGTTTTTCCTGAAGCACTGTAAGCTTCCACCAGCCGTGCCAAAATAAGAGCCACTATAATAAACGAGCAATAAACTATCATCCGGTGGATAATCTTTTATTTCTACCAAAGCTATATTTAATGAAGTTTCTAGCTGCTGTGCTGTCTCATTCTCTTCTATTAGAAATGGGTAAACCGACAACAATTTATCAGTAACTGGCTGGAACTGGAGCTCAATTTTCTCTAACGAGCTTTCCGCATGCCCAACTTGCACAAAAGCAAATAAACTTAAAATAAGTAACAAACAAAAAGTCGGTTTTTTACCAATCGAAAAACTCACTGCGCCGTCCACCCGCCATCAACGGGCAGCATCGTGCCGGTGATATTCTCCGCCGCATCGCTGCACAGGAAAACCGCCAGCGCGCCTAAATCCTCGATTTTGCCAAATTTTTTGGTCGGCTGGGCAGCCAGCATAACGTCTTTGACGACTTCTTCCTCGGTAATGCCGCGCGCTTTGGCGGTGTCGGCGATCTGGTTTTCGACCAGCGGGGTTTTGACGTAGCCGGGGCAGATGGCGTTGCAGGTAATGTTTTGCTGCGCGAGCTCCAGCGCCGTTACTTTGGTCAGCCCGGCAATGCCGTGCTTGGCGGCAACGTAAGCGCTTTTATAGGGCGAAGCCACCAGCGCGTGCGCCGAGGCGATATTAACGATCCGGCCCCATCCGGCCTTTTTCATTTCCGGCACCGCCCAGCGGATCATGTGAAAGGCGGAACTTAGATTAATCGCGATGATCGCATCCCATTTTTCCGCCGGATATTCATCGACCGGGCAGACAAACTGGATACCCGCATTATTGACGATAATATCGACGCTGCCCATTTTATCGGCGGCATGCGCGACCAGCCCCCTGATCTCGCCCGGCTTGGTCATGTCTGCATCGTGATAAAGCGCCGTTACGTCATAATCCTTTTCCAGCCCGGCGCGCTGCGCCTCGATCGCGTCTTGGTCGCCAAAACCGTTCAGCACAATATTGCAGCCTTCTTTGGCCAGCGCCGCGGCAATGCCCGCGCCAATGCCGCTGGTCGAGCCGGTAATAATCGCGGTTTTTCCTGTCATGCTCATCTTCTGTCTTCCTCTGATTTTTGCCTATACTAACGCTTCTTACGGCGCATCTATCCTAAAATTTATCCAGCAGCTTATCGGCCTGCGCCCAGTCCAGCTCATCCGGACTGTTGATATTAGCGCACAGCGTATCAAGCATTTTGTCCTGCGCATCGCCCCGCCGCCGCGCCTCGGCAAACGGAATTTCCGGATGGAACATCACCATCGAATAGCGCGGAATAAACTTGTCCGGATAGCGGTCTTCCAGCGCAAAGCCGACCTGCTTTTTAAGCTGGAATTTCGCATCGGCGGTCGTGTCGCGCATCTCGACAAAATTCTCCAGCGCCATATCGGCAATCGCATCTGTATTGTCTTTACGCGCCGCAAACAGTCGCTCAAAGATCACTTCCCAGTCCGTTTCTCCCTCCGAAGACGTAGAGTCGAGAATATCGCCAAGTGCGGTGCAATCCTCAAAGCCGCAATTCATCCCCTGCCCGTAAAACGGCACAATCGCGTGCGCCGCATCGCCGAGCAGCATCACCTGCCCGCCAACATGCCACGGCGCGCACTTCACCGTCACCAGAGAGCCGGTCGGATTATTCAGGAAATCGCCGGTCAGTTCCGGCATTAACGGCACGGCATCGGGAAACTCTGCCTTGAAAAAGGCGGCGACATCATCTGCGTTTTGCAAGCGCGCGAAACTCTGCGCGCCTTTCTCGGCAAGGAACAGCGTGCAGGTAAAGCTGCCGTCAATATTGGGAATGCCGATCAGCATGTAATCACCGCGCGGCCAGATATGCAGCCCGTCCCGCTGGATACGATGCCCGCCATCCGCCGCCGGAGGGATCACCAGTTCCTTGTAACCATAGGGCAGGAAATCCTGCGCGTAATTAAAGTTCTTCACCTGATCGAACATTGAGCGGCGAATGGCGGAAAACGCGCCGTCGGCACCGATCGTCACATCGGCTTGCACAATCTCTTCCTGCCCGTTTTGCTCGTTCAGGAACGAAATGGTTTTCGCGCCTATATCGTAGCCGGTGCATTTGCGCTGAAAATGGATATTGATGTTCTCATGCGCGCCCGCCGCCTCCAGCAGCCGCACATTCAAAAGGCCGCGCGAGACAGCGTTAATCACTTCGCCTTCCTTATGGCCGTAAGGTACAAAGCTCTGCTCCCCCGCCTTATCGTGCAAAACCCGCCCTTCCAGCGGGATCGCCAGCTCCAGCACGCTGTCTTTCAGCCCGACCCTATCAAGCGCCACCAGACCGCGCGGCGTCACCACAAGGTTGATGGAGCGCCCACCTTCCGCAGGACCTTTGCGCATATCGGCGCGGCGCTCATACAGCTCGACCGCAAAACCGCGCTGCGCCAGAAAGATCGCCGCCAGAGTTCCGACCAGGCCGCCGCCGACGACATGAATGGTTTGCTGTGCCATTACACCGCCTCCTGCAATCGTTCCGCAGCGCCGATTTGCGCGGCAAAAATTTCGGCAAATTCAAACACGTCGCTAAAGCTGTTATAAAGCGGCACCGGCGCCACGCGGATGCAATCCGGCTCGCGCCAGTCGCAAATCACCCCGGCAGCCTCCAGCGCTTCATGCACCTTCCTGCCATTCTCATGCACGACAATCGAAAGCTGGCATCCCCGCTCCTGCGGCTCGCGCGGCGTCATAACGTGGAACGCATCACTGTCCAGACTGTCCAAAAGAAACTCAAGATAACCGGTCAGCTTCAGGCTCTTTTCCCGCAGCGCCTCCATCCCGACCTGCGCGAAAATATCCAAAGATGCCTTCACCGCCGCCAGCGACAGGATCGGCGGGTTGGAAAGCTGCCAACCCTCCGCACCTGCAATCGGCTGGTAATCCGGCCCCATTTTAAAGCGGCTTTCCTTGTCATGGCCCCACCAACCGGCAAAGCGCGGCAACTCGAAATTCTCGCCATGGCGCTCATGAACAAAACAGCCCGCGACACTGCCCGGCCCGGAATTTAGGTATTTGTAAGAGCACCAGCAGGCAAAATCGACGCCCCAATCATGCAGTTTCAGCGGCACATTGCCCGCAGCATGGGCAAGGTCGAACCCGACCATCGCGCCTGCCGCATGACCGGCCGTACTAATCGCCTCAAGATCGTATAGCTGGCCGGTGTAATAATTCACCCCGCCGAGCATGACCAGCGCCACCGCCTCGTCTTCCCACGCGA
>CBDUPU010000180.1:0-4929 GCA_965369185.1 uncultured Rhodospirillales bacterium | reverse complement strand
AAAATCAAAGTCGAAATCTTCATCTTCTTCCGTCTCGCTATCCTGACCTTGCGCGGCCTCGGCTTCAAGCTTTTCAAGATCATCGCCGAACAAATCGCCCGTTCCCGGCACTGTATCAATCGCCGGGCGACGGTCAAGCAGACCGGAAGATTTAAGCTCGTCCAGCCCCGGCAGGTCGGTCATGGTCTCAAGCCCGAAATGGTCCATAAACGCGGTTGTCGTAACCCAGGTCAGCGGACGCCCCGGCGTTTCACGGCGACGCCCCGGCTTTACCCAGCCTGCCTCCATCAGCACATCAAGCGTCCCCTTATGTGTGGCAACGCCGCGAATATTCTCAATCTCCGCGCGGGTCACAGGCTGGTGATACGCCACGATTGCCAGCGTTTCCATCGCGGCGCGTGACAATTTACGCTGCACTTCCTTGGTTACGGCCAGCGCATCGCCAAGATCCGCCGCCGTCCGAAACGCCCAGTTCCCGTCCATTTCGACAAGCTGGACACCGCGCCCTTGATAGTTTTCCTTAAGCTGCATTAACAGGCCGCCAACATCCTTGTCCTGCCCCATCCGTTCGCGCAGCGCATTGGTGCTGAGCGGCTCGACCGAGGCGAACAAAATCGCCTCCAGAACGCGCAGATCATCGGCCTGCGTATCCTGCGTGCTTTGCTGCTCCATCATCATGTTGGTCTGGGCTTCAGCCATAATTCACATCCTTCTCATTAGGAAAATAACCCCGCGCCTGCGCGGTTTCCAGCATGTCCTGCAAATAGCGCCATAAATCAGTACTGCCCTGCTCTATCGGACGGTTGCGATCCAGCACCGCCGCCTGCGAAATACCGAACTCCAGCCATGTGCCGCCCTTATTCTCAAAATTGCACAGGCAGGGCTGAAAACGGTCAAGCGCACGGGCAAACTTGGCCTCTTCACTCTCACCGGCTTCAAACTCTTCCCAGATGGCTCGAAACTCCTCGCCGATCTTCCCGGGCAACATACCAAACAATTTCTCCGCCGCTTCGCGCTCCTTTACGGCATGGTCTTCAGTACGGTCATAGACCAAAACATCATCGGCATAGACTTCCGGCACATCATGCAAGAGCAGCATTTTCAAATCAATCGCGCCGTTCGCCATCGGCGCAAAGACCATCGCCATCATCGCCAGATGCCATGAATGCTCCGCCGAATTTTCCCGGCGATCAACGGTCATCGGCTTGGTCCTGCGCTCGACACCTTTCAGCGCGTCAATCTCGCGGATAAAGGACAGGCAGGCTTCAATGTCATTCTCGGGCTTTTTTGTCATACCGCTTCTTCCATCGTTTCATCTTGCTCTTGCACGCGCTCCGGCTCCTGGCCGACCTCATCCGGGGGCGCTTCTTCGGCCAGTTTTTCTGTCTGCGCACGCAGATAAATCGGCCGGAACGGGCCGTCTTGTTTAATCTCGATCTTGCCCTGCTTGGCCAGCTCCAGCCCGACCGTAAAGCAGGACGCCAGCGCCGAACGGGCGTACAGCTTGTCTTTCACCCCTTCCGGCACAAAACTCTGCAACGTCGTCCAGACGCTCCACGGCCCTTTGGTCGGTAGCTTGCCCAGCATACGGGTCATGCGCTCACTCGCCGCTTCCATGCTCATCAGCCGGAAGGTCGGCAATTCGTAATTCTGGTATTCCTTGCGGCGTTCAATATCGCCGTAAGCGCGCAGCAGATCATAAAGGGAGACATCGTAAATCGTGTCGGTTTTGGTCTTGAGGCCTTCCGGCATACCGCGCGGGAAAATATCCTGCCCCAATTGCGGCAAGCTAAAGAGGTCTTCAGCGGCTTTTTGCATGGCCTCCAGACGGCGAAGCTGGAATTGCAGCGCCTCTGCCATGGTTTCAGCGTCCGGCGCTTCGTCATTATCTTCGCGCGGCAAAAGAAGGCGCGATTTCAGATAGGCCAGCCATGCCGCCATTACAAGATATTCCGCGGCAAGGTCTAGCTGCAGGGCCTGCGCCCGTTCGATAAAATTGAGATACTGGCGGGCGAGCTGCAAAATCGAGATTTTGGTGAGATCGACCTTCTGGTCGCGCGCCATTGTCAGCAGGATATCGATCGGCCCTTCATAACCGTCAATATCCAGTAAAAGAGCATCAGCGTCATGCTCGCCTTCCGGCATCACGCGCGGCGGATCTTCTTCGAACTGCACCTCTGTCATGTATTCCTTCTGGCGCGTCTTAATCCCAAACGCGCACGGAAAGGCTTTTCACTCAAGCCTTCAAATTCTCATGTAACCACGAAACCGAACGGTTATAGCGCATTACAGCATCATTTGTCATCTTTTCCGCGCGTTTGGCAATGGCGCGCATTTCAGCAAGATCGCCATTGCAATGCAGGGCGACATCACAACCGGCGCGCAAGACCTTCTCGGCGCGGTGCTCCGGCCCGCCCATATCTTCCAGCGCGCCCATGCAAATATCGTCCGACAGCAGCAAACCGGTAAAGCCAATATCTTTACGGATCGTATCGAATATCACGCGGCGCGAGCAGGATGCCGGCGCGCGCTCATCAATCTTGCTGTAAATAATATGCGACACCATACCCCAGACGGCTTCTGAAAACGCCTTGGTCAATATGGCCTTGAACGGCATAAAGTCGGTCTGGCGCATTTCCTCGACAGTGGCATTGACCACGGGCAGCCCTTTATGGCTATCGGAAGTCGCCCGACCCTGCCCCGGTATATGCTTGATAACCGGCATCAGCCCGGCCTCTAAAAACTTGCGGCACACCGTCGCGCCGAGCGCTGCCACCATTTCAGGATCGCTCGAATAAGCGCGGTCGCCAATGGCCTCATGGGTTTCCGGGTACAAAACGTCCATCACAGGCGCGCAATTAACGTTAATGCCAAGATCCATAAGCTCGCCGGCCAGCGCTTCGGAATTTTGCTCCAGCTCTTCACGGCCTTTCGCAAAATTGCGCTTAAAAGAATCGCCGAATTTGCGCGCCGCCGGATAATCCGTCCAGTGCGGCGGCCGCAACCGCTGTACCCGCCCGCCTTCCTGATCGATCAGGATCGGCACTTCACGGCCAACGCATTTATGCAGATCAGCGATCAGCTTTTTGACCTTTGCAGGCTCTTTGCAGTTACGTGAAAACAGAATAAAGCCAAGCGGGTTGGCGGCCTTGAAGAATTCCTTTTCTTCCTTGGACAGGGCTTCACCGGCAATGCCGAATATTACCGCCAGCGGTGGGTTTTCTTCATCAATCTCTGGTAACAAGGCAACCTCCCGGGCGCTGAGTTTTAATCGCTTCACACACCTTCTTTGCCTGTGCCTCTTTCATCGGCCCGGCCTGCACGCGGTAATAAACGCCTTTTGCACCAAGATCGGCGCGCTGGATGCGGTGCTTGTACGGACGCAGCACATGCAGTTCTTTGAGCATGCCATCCCATGCCGTTTCACCGGCTTCTTTGGATTTCAGGCTGGCGAGCTGTACGAAATAGCTTCCCTCGAACGTCTCCACCCCGGCAGCAGGTTCTGTCTTGCTGACCGTTTCAGCGGTGTGGCGATCAGGTTTAGGCGCAGGTGCCGGCGTCGGGACAGGCGCGGCGACAGCGACCTTCACCGGTGCCGGATCAGTTTTAACGTCGGCGGGTTCAGACCTGGTCGGCTCCGGCGCAGATGCAGGCTTTTCCACCTTCGCAACAGCAACTGGCTCTGGCTTGTCTTCGTATTTGGCAACAGTGCGCCCTTCAACCTTGACCTCGGTTTTCAGCCCGGCAAAAAGCTGCTCACGCGGCAGCGGCGCTTCTGATTCGGGCAAAAGGCTTTCAACGCGGCGCATGCCGCCCTCAACCTCACGACCGGCACGCAACGTATCAAAGACAGTACTGTCACGGTGCGGAATATCCATCCCCCCCGGATCGCGCGGCACGATTTTATAAGGCCCCGCATCGGCACGGATAATCGGCACTGCCGGATCGGCGCCTTTGGCGACCTCTCGCGGATAGCTGTACCATAAAACCGTACCAAGAAAGGCCAGCAGCGAGAGAACAATCGCTGTTGCCCAAACAGGCTTGCGCGGCTCCATCCGCCCTTTCTGACGATCGAGCGCATTGAAGATCGAGCCTACTGTCCCCCTGATATCGGGGCCGTCAAATTCATCTCTGTTTTGCATGGTTTCATCCTATGAAAAAAGCCAAGGCGAGGGCAAATTAATTTTTTAAATTAACCACATCCACAAATTAACCACACCTATAAAAACAAATCACCCGCTATAGTTGACTTAGCATTTTGTAATGTTAACCTAACGCCATCCCCAAAGCCCAAAACGCAAGAAACAAAACGAACGACAATAAATTTAGACGAGTACGACCAGATATGCGCAAGAGTATCCTGCTGCTAAGTGCGGCCATCTTTCCCTTCTTTTCGCCACAGGCCGCTGCAGATGCCCCCAAATGGCAAGGGCATATCGAAGCAGAAGGCAAATGGGGCAATGACCGTTCCCTTGGCGAAGCAGCCCTGTTTGCGCCGATCTGGCAGGACGAAGATACATTGGTATTCACCGACATTCGTGGAAAGCTCGACAATAAAGGCAGCAGCGAAGGCAACTTCGGTATCGGTCTGCGCCAATTGACAGATCAGGGCTGGATCGCCGGCGGCTACAGCTTTTACGACCGCCGCCGCACTGATAACGACAACATTTTTAACCAGCTTACAATCGGCATCGAAGCGTTATCGGAAAATTACGAAGCGCGGATAAATGGGTATATCCCTGAAAGCAACGAGAAAGATGCCGGAACAGTATCAAGTGTAGGAGCCATTTCAGGCGGGCAATTCCAAGTCAGGAACCTGACAGCACCGCAAGAACGCGCCCTGCCCGGCTTCGATGCCGAAATAGGTGCTGGCTTTGATATTGGCAGTGACTGGAAGCTCTGGGCGTATGGCGGCGTTTTTTACTTTAA
>CBDUPU010000179.1:0-4946 GCA_965369185.1 uncultured Rhodospirillales bacterium | reverse complement strand
TCTGCTTCCTTCTTTTCCCGTACCCGGCCTATGCCGGTAAAATATAAACTGATTTATGTGTGGCCGGGGCGCCGCGGACATCTGCCCTGGCGCCCCCGAGACTGCCTTATTGGCTGCCGCCGCCGGTACCGCTTTGCTTCATATCGACATTCAGGCCGAGTGCGCGCAGTTCTTTGACCAGAACGTTGAACGACTCAGGAATACCGATTTCAAAGCTGTCTTCACCGCGAACGATCGCTTCATACACTTTCGAGCGGCCGGCCACGTCATCGGACTTGACGGTGAGCATTTCCTGCAAGGTATAGGCAGCGCCGTATGCCTGCAGTGCCCAGACCTCCATCTCCCCGAAACGCTGGCCACCGAACTGGGCTTTACCGCCCAGCGGCTGCTGCGTGACGAGCGAGTACGGCCCGATCGAGCGTGCGTGGATCTTGTCATCGACAAGGTGGTGCAGCTTCAGCATATAGATATAACCAACCGTTACCGGACGGTGGAACTTCTCGCCGGTCAGACCATCGATCAGTGTCACCTGACCGGAGGTATCAAGACCTGCTTTATCGAGCAGTTCGTTAATGTCCGCCTCATGCGCGCCGTCAAAGACCGGTGTTGCCATCGGTACACCGCCGCGCAGGTTGTTCGCCATTTCAACGAGCTGGCTGTCATCGAGCTTGACAATCTTCTCTTCAAACTCTTTCTCACCGTAAACAGCCTTCATCTCGTCTTTCAGCTGCTTGATCTCGGTACCGGACACAGCGTCCTTGTCCTTGAAGCCATCCAGCATTTCACCGATCTGCTTACCAAGCGCCGCTGACGCCCACCCGAGGTGGGTTTCAAGGATCTGCCCGACATTCATCCGCGACGGAACACCGAGCGGGTTCAGTACGATATCGACCGGCGTACCGTCTTCGAGATAAGGCATGTCTTCGATCGGCATGATGCGCGATACAACACCCTTGTTCCCGTGACGGCCGGCCATTTTATCGCCCGGCTGCATTTTGCGTTTAATGGCAACGAAGACTTTAACCATCTTCATCACGCCCGGCGGCAATTCGTCACCGCGCTGCAGCTTCTCGACCTTGCTTTCAAAACGGTGCTTGAGAGCATCGACAGCGTCGTCAAAGGTCTTGGTAAAGGCCTCGATTTCGCTCATACGGCCTTCATCCTGCACCGAAATCTGGCGCCACAGGCCGCGGCGAACGGTTTCAAGATCAGAAATCTTGATAGCATCGCCCTTCTTCAGCTTCATTTCTTTCGGGCCGCCGGCATAGACCTGACCGTCGAGCATTCCTTCAAGACGGCTATAGAAGCCATCTTCCAGAATAGCGCGTTCGTCGTCACGGTCTTTTGCAAGACGTTCGATTTCTTCATGCTCGATCGCCATCGCACGGGCGTCTTTATCAACGCCGCGGCGGTTAAAGACGCGAACCTCAACGATCGTACCGGTCGCACCGGGCGGCAGGCGAAGCGAGGTGTCTTTAACATCGGCAGCTTTTTCACCGAAGATGGCGCGGAGAAGTTTTTCTTCCGGCGTCATCGGGCTTTCGCCTTTCGGTGTCACCTTACCGACAAGAATATCGCCCGGGCCGACTTCGGCGCCGATATGAACGATACCTGCCTCATCAAGGTGCTTGAGCGCCTCTTCACCAACGTTCGGAATATCGCGGGTGATTTCTTCGGTACCAAGCTTGGTATCGCGAGCCATCACTTCGAATTCCTCAAGGTGGATCGAGGTGTAAACATCTTCACGCACAATGCGCTCGGACAGGAGGATCGAATCCTCGTAGTTGTAACCCTGCCAAGGCATAAACGCGACCAGCACGTTACGGCCAAGCGCCAGCTCACCGAACTGGGTCGAAGGACCGTCAGCGATAATATCGCCTGCTCTGATTTCGTCACCAACCTTCACGAGCGGCTTTTGCAGCATGCAGGTGTTTTGGTTGGAACGCTGGAACTTATGCAGCTTGTAGATATCAACCACCGGCTCGTCGGTTTTGACGATTTCCGTCGCCTGAATAACGATACGGGTTGCATCAACCTTGGTCACGATACCGGTACGGCGGGCGGTCACAGCAGCGCCGGAATCCCGGGCAACCGTTGCCTCCATGCCGGTCCCGACCAGCGGCGCATCTGCTTTCAGCAGCGGCACGGCCTGACGCATCATGTTCGAGCCCATCAGAGCGCGGTTCGCATCATCGTTTTCCAGGAACGGGATCAGCGACGCTGCGACAGACACAATCTGTTTCGGTGAAACGTCGATCAGGTCAATCGTATCCGGGGTAGCCATCAAGTTTTCACCGGCCTTACGGCAGGAAACGAGATCTGCTGCGAACTTGCCGTCTTTTGCCAGCTCTGAGTTTGCCTGCGCAACAGTATAGCGGGCTTCTTCCATAGCAGACATGTAAACGACTTCGTCAGTCACCTTGCCATCGACAACACGGCGATACGGGCTTTCGATGAAGCCGTACTGGTTGACGCGGGCAAAAGTGGACAGCGAGTTAATCAGACCGATGTTCGGGCCTTCAGGCGTTTCAATCGGGCAAATCCGGCCATAGTGGGTCGGGTGCACGTCACGAACTTCAAAGCCTGCACGCTCGCGGGTAAGACCACCGGGGCCGAGTGCCGAAAGGCGACGCTTGTGCGTAATCTCGGACAGCGGGTTGGTCTGGTCCATGAACTGTGACAGCTGCGAAGAACCGAAGAATTCACGCACAGCTGCCTGCGCCGGCTTTGCGTTGATCAGATCGTGCGGCATGTAAGTGTCGATCTCGACAGAAGACATACGCTCGCGGATCGCGCGCTCCATGCGGAGCAGGCCAACGCGGATCTGGTTTTCCATCAGCTCGCCGACAGAACGGACACGGCGGTTGCCGAGGTTGTCGATATCATCGACTTCGCCCAGACCGTCTTTCAAGCCGTGGAGGTATTTGAGGATCGCCAGAATGTCTTCTTTACGAAGCACGCGCATCTGGTCATCGGCATCCAGGTCAAGGCGGCCATTCATTTTAACGCGGCCAACCGGGGACAGATCGTAACGCTCCGGATCGAAGAACAGAGACTCAAAAAGGGCCTCGGCAGATTCGACTGTCGGCGGCTCACCCGGACGCATCACCCGGTAAATGTCGATCAGCGCCTCTTCACGGGTATCGCACTTGTCGATTTCCATCGTGTTGCGGATATAAGGACCAACGTTGATGTGGTCGATCGCCAGAACCGGGATCTCGACAATATCCATGTCACCGAGAGTCGCCAGATCATCTTCGCCAAGCTCGTGGCCGGCATCAAAGACAACCAGACCGGTCTTCGGATCGAAAATGTCAGTCGCAAGATACTGGCCCACCAGCCGGTCTTCCTGAACCAGAACATTTTCAAGCCCCTCTTCTGCAAGTTGCTTTGCCTTGCGCGGGGTGATCTTGGTGCCTTCTTCTGCAACAACCTTGCCGGTCTTTGCATCGACCAGATCATAAGGCAGCTTGACGCCACGCATACGCGCGCCATCAAACGGGGTTTTCCAACCCTTCTTGTCCTTGGTGTAAAGAATTTGGTCATAGAACGTGCCGAGGATTTCCTCGTTGGTCATGCCCTGCACGAGCAACGGATCGACCGGCTCGTCATTTTCCTCGCACTTCGCGCGGTATTCGGCAGTCTCTGCGCTATCAAGAGCGCGCAGCATCGTCGTGACCGGCAGCTTGCGGCGACGGTCAATACGGACGTTGATATGGTCCTTGGCGTCAAATTCGAAATCAAGCCAGGAGCCGCGGTAAGGGATAACCCGTGACGCGAACAGATACTTACCGGAAGCATGGGTCTTGCCACCATCATGGTCAAAGAAAACGCCCGGTGAACGGTGCATCTGGGAAACGATCACACGCTCGGTGCCGTTCACGATGAAAGTACCCTCATCAGTCATGAGCGGCATATCCACCATGTAAACATCCTGTTCTTTAATGTCGCGGATAGAGCGCAGCCCCGTATCCTCATCAACATCAAAAACAGACAGGCGCAGCGTCACGCGCAGCGGCGCCGCATAGGTCATGCCGCGCTGTTTACACTCTTCAGTGTCGTATTTCGGCTCTTCCAGCTCGTATCTTACGTAATCGATCTCGGCCTTATCGGAAAAGTCCTTAATCGGGAAGACAGACGTCAGCACTTCGTGCAGACCCTGCATCCGGCGCTCGTCAGCAGGAATATCGGCCTGCAGGAACAATTCATAAGACTGGCGCTGAACCTCGATCAGGTTCGGCATTTCGGCGACCTCACGGATCTTGCCGAAGGAGCGACGGACACGCTTACGACCGGTAAAGCTGTCAACGTCGTTTGCCGGCTTGTAACCGACTTCCTTGCTTGCCTTCACTTTGTCGGTTTTCTTTGCGTCGGACGCGGATTTGCTGGTTTTTTCTGCGCTCATTTCTTTCCTACTTTCGCCTATCGATCTTTCAATCAGAATTCTTTACGGCAAACACGCCATCACCGCCTCAAAGCCCCTCGCACAGGACTGAAGCGGTAATTAATACGGTCATTACAAAATAATGTGGCCGTTATGTGGATTTAATGCTGTCACACTTATCCCGGCTGGCTGTTGCGTGAGTTATATGGCTTAAAGGGACAAGCGTGTCAACCTTTTTGTTGCCATAGCCAAACAGATCATCCCGGATGACACAAAATGCGTCACTCCGGGATGAAGTCAACTGTTTGGGTCGAACTTATTTCAGTTCGATAGATGCGCCAGCTTCTTCGAGCTTCTTCTTCAGCTCTTCTGCTTCTTCTTTCTTGACGCCTTCTTTAATCGGCTTCGGTGCGCCTTCAACCAGCTCTTTGGCTTCTTTCAGGCCCAGACCGGTGATTGCGCGAACTTCTTTAATAACAGCAATTTTGTTGCCGCCGGCGCTCGCCAGAACAACGTCAAAGCTGTCTTTTTCTTCAGCGGCTTCGCCACCAGCAGCGCCCGG
>CBDUPU010000178.1:0-4974 GCA_965369185.1 uncultured Rhodospirillales bacterium | reverse complement strand
CAATGCCGACAGCTGTCGCAACTCCTGCCAAGGCTTTTTTGATAGCCATTAGAAGACCTCCCCAATGTGTTTTTTTTTATTTTTAATAATTAGCGAAAAGCATACTGCAAAGAATTTATGAAAATGTAAAGCCTGTATTTTGGAAATATAAAAACGAATCGTTTCCGGAATCGTTCTGTTTTTTTCGTCTTTATGACGGTGGGGGCCGCGTGATTGAGAAAATTTTTCTGTTTTCAGCCCTGCGGCTTCGCTTTCGCGATTCATCGGCGTAAGCGTTGCTGGAAAAGCATTTTCACGGTTGATCCGGTGCGGCGGGCTAGGGCCGCATAATTTTTATTTGGCGTAACGCCTTATCCGTTCCTAATATAACTCTGTTTTAGGGGTGTTCTTGACATCAGCCATGGGGTAGAATTTTAGACATGAGAACACTGTTTCATCTTTGGTTGCATCCTTTTTCACGCAAGGTACGCATTGTACTTGCCGAGAAGAATCTCGATTTCGAGCTCAAGATCGAAAAAATCTGGGAACGCCGTACGGAGTTTCTTGCCCTTAACCCCGCCGGCGATGTTCCGGTACTGGTTGAGCCTGACGGGACGACGCTGGCGAACAGTCAGGTGATCTGCGAGTATCTCGAAGAAGTTTATAATAATGTCGATTTGCTGGGGCCGGACCCGGTCCAGCGCGCTGAAACGCGCCGCCTTGTCAGCTGGTTCGACGTGAAATTTAACCGCGAAGTGACGGATAATCTTGTCGGCGAAAAGCTGATGAAGCGTTTCCTTAAACTTGGCGAACCGCATGGCCCTTCGATTCGCGCCGGTCATGCCAATATCCATTACCACCTCGATTATATCGGCTTTTTGACCGAAAAGCGTAAATGGCTTTCCGGGAATGATTTTTCCCTCGCCGACATCGCCGCGGCTTCCCATTTGTCTGCCATAGACTATATTGGTGACGTACCCTGGGAAGAACACCAGGCGGCGCGTGAATGGTACGCCAAGGTCAAATCCAGACCCAGCTTCCAGCCGCTGCTCGAAGACCGTATCCCCGGTTTCACGCCGGTCGAGCACTACGAAAACGTAGATTTTTAGAAATTCTGGCGGGAGGCAATGTCGGAAACTTCTTCTGTAACCGGGCGTAAGCTGTTTTGTTTTGGCTACGGCTATAGCTGCGATTATCTCGGCTATGCGCTGCAGCGCGCCGGTGGCTGGGAAGTTGCCGGTACGACCCGCGACACCGAAAAGCGCGCCCTGATGCGCGAGCGCGGTATTAAATCCTTTCTGTTTGATTACGAGAAGCCGCTGAACGACCCGAAACTGTTTCTGGACGGCGTGACGCATTTGCTGATTTCTACTCCGCCCAATGATACGGGCGATCCGGCCTTTGTCATGCATGAGGACGACATCGCCCAGCTTCAATCGCTGGAATGGATCGGCTATCTGTCCTCTACTGCGGTTTACGGGGATCACGGCGGCGGCTGGGTCGATGAGAGCACGGAATTACAGCCAAGCTCCAAGCGCGGTTCGCGCCGGGCTAAGGCCGAGGGGCAGTGGATGTCTCTATATAAAGCGTGCGGCCTGCCGGTGCATATTTTCCGCCTTGCCGGTATTTACGGCCCCGGCCGCAGCGCGCTGGATTCCGTGCGCGCCGGCGTTGCGCGCCGTATCGACAAGCCCGGCCACGCCTTTTCCCGTATCCATGTTGATGACATTGTGCAGGTCCTTATGGCTTCTATGCTGAACCACGCGCCGGGCAGTATATACAACCTCGCCGATGACAATGCCGCGCCGAGCCACGAGGTTATTAAATATGCCTGCGAAATGCTCGGCCTGAACGTGCCGCCGCTGATCCCGTTCGCCGAGGCCGATATGGCGCCGATCGCGCGGAGCTTTTACAGCGACAATAAGCGCATCCATAACGACAAGATCAAGCAGGAGCTCGGCGTGACGCTGCGCTACCCTGATTACCGCTCCGGCCTGCAGGCCTGCCTTGAGAGCGAACAGCAAGCGCAAGCCCTGCCCGCCCTGTAAAGTGGACTAAGTCCAAACATCCAGATTATTGTATGATTTTCAGCGCTTTAAAGAGTGGACTAAGTCCGCGTTTTGTGGCGATTCTTCAGTGATCGCGCATAAAAAAAGCGCACTTCCTGCGCTGTCATTCCCATCATAGCAAAAACAGGGCGGATTTTCAGCCGTAAAGTTTGACATTCGCTCTATGCTCGCTATAGCTTATGGAAATTTTTATTGTGGAGTTTATAGCATGGCCGGTATGGGTGAGTGGAATTCTTTGAGTAAAGAGGCGCTGAAGACAGCGTTTGATAACGCCAAGGCAGAGGGCGCCTATTTTCTGGTGCATTTCAGCTATACGTCTGAAGGCGCCAGCATGGGTATGGCGGGCGTCCCGACACTGCTGGAAATGATTGATATTAATGAGGCCGCGCGCGGGATCGGGCTGGACGATGCCGAGTGGGACCTCAAGGCGCTGTTTAACGAGTATGGCAATATTAAGATTGAATGGGTTTACCTGCTGAAGGGCCCTTTCGAAAAGGCCGTCAGGGGCAGCGAAAATCTGTTGCCGCAAGGCGCGATGGACAATGTACGGAGCGAGCTTGCCCGTGAAGCGCATGAGGCGAAAATGGCGGCGCGTCCGCTTTGGAAAAAGCTGCTGGGCTTAAAGTTCTAAAATTTATTTCGGGTACGTTACGAAACTGGCACGGCGACAAGGTCGTAGCCGGTTTTTGCGTATTTATAGCTCTGCGCGGCCAGCAGCGCCTTGCAGGCTTCTTGCTCTTCTTCCGGCAGATTGACGATTTCGAGATTGATAATCGCCGGGCGGTAGCGCGAAAAATCAAGCTGGCGCAAGATGGCGTAATCATGCCCTTCGGCATCGATCTGCAAAATGTCGATGCTGGCGACATTGTAGCGATTAAGCAAATCCGGCAGGGTCAGGCAGGGGACGGTGATTTCGCGGACATGCGGTTTGATATGGTCCCAATGCAGCGCGGTGCGGTCGGTATGTAGAGAGGTCGCGCCGTGCCCCCAATGCGGCACATCACCGGCCTTGAGCGCCTGCGGGCAGATACGGTGCATGAGCGTCTCGCCGGAATGATCGGCAATCGCGACATTGGCAAGGGTGATGCGTTCCTGCCCGGCATAGTTCTGCCGCAGCATCTCAAAATATTCCGGCACCGGCTCCACCAGCAGCGCCGCCCAGTCAGCCCCGCGCAGCGCCTCATAAACAGGATCCTGCGCACTCACCCCGTCCATCGCCCCGATCTGAAGCAAAAATGTCGGCGTCCCGGCGGCAATACGATCTTTGAGAAGCTGGTGGATATGCATGGGATGTTTTTAAACCACAACGAACGCAGAGTATATAAGGGAGTGCATGGAGGGGGTGCTCGGAAAGTCCAGCCTATGCCAGTCAGCCTGAGAGCAGGCGAGAGATTTATCGGTGTTTAGGGGCGGATAAGCCAGATCGTATTTTTGCAGCGTATTTGGCGCTGATTTCTATGGGGCTTTTTCTGAGGATGCGTTTGTCGGTGGTTTTGTTCCAGCTATCGACGAGCATGCCTTGTGCTTTCATTTCTTTGCAAAGATCCCAGAACGCAATCATGTTTTCTTGGATGCTGCATTCGTTTTGCATCGGCCAGGCTTTGTGGAATGCCTTGCGCAACGGTTCAAAAAGTTGATCCTGTATGTTGCGGGCAGAGGCTTGTGCCGACTTCTGCCTATCGTTCAGGGGTTTTGCGAAAATGTCGGCGATGTCATCCCTAAGAATATTGACGGCAGGCTCGTCAATCACAACGGGAATGCCATTTGGAAACTCCACAGTTTTATAAGGCAGGTACCCGGCATTTTCTGGAAAGCAGTCATGAAAGCCGAGCTTGTCGTCCGCCAGTATGGCGACAAGATCACCAATTTCATCGGGGTTTACCGGACAGGGAAGGCCGGGGTTGATGTGGATCCGGAAATGGTCGGCCTGTAGTGCGGCCAACGGGCGCAGGACAAAATCGTTTTTATTGTATGGGTGTTGGTTGTTGTGTGTGATGCGGATCACGCAGCCCTGATCCTCCAGATATATTAGTGCGCCGCCTTCGCGCGTTTGTAAGAACTCACCTTCGCCCGGAACGGGCAGTGATAATGCGGTTATAACATTTTCTATTTTCTGCGCCGTCCCCGGTGAGGACACCATATTAAAATAGTCAGTCAGGTTGCCGAGTAAGCATGTGTTTGTAATAGGGAACATTGTTTGCGCTCTTGCCTACCTTCTTTTTGTCCGCTTTATAGTAGCGCTGCTATTTACATAACACAAAGGGTGTTTTTCTGTAAAGGTAAAATCTGGACGCATTTTATAACTTTTATTTCATTTTCACCGGTAACATGCGGCGCAGCGTATTATCTTTGCGGTGGAAGTGGTGGAACAGGGCGGCGGCAATGTGTGCGCTTATTAATACCCAGACAAAATAGGCTCCGCTCTTTTTATGAATGAAATCAATGGGTTTTTCAAATTGCTCCCAGTTTAAACCCATAGTGTCTGTGACCACCATTTGGTAAAGGAATGTGTCCCTGAATTGGGGAATTTCAAATAGACCAAAAAACTCTGTATTTACTCCTGTGCCGAAATATCCGCTGAGCGGCATAATGATCATAACCGCATAAAGCAGGTAATGCGCTGATTTCGCAGCCATATGTTCAAGGCGCGTTCCGGGAACCTCTTCAGGCGTTCTGTCCCACAATTTATTGAGGATGCGCAGCCCGACAAAAACCATGACCGTAAGGCCAAGGGATAGATGAAGCTGAAGCGCTGTCCAGTTTAGATCTGTCTTTGGTTCTGTGAACCAATGCCTGAAATATACGCTGGCATAAAGCATTAAAAACAATAGTGCCACGATCCAGTGCAGTGACATGGCAATCGCGCCAAAACGCTCTTTTGTATTTCGAAGCTTCATACTTTCCTTCTTTCTTCGTATTTATCCGC
>CBDUPU010000177.1:0-5019 GCA_965369185.1 uncultured Rhodospirillales bacterium | reverse complement strand
CTTTCTTTACTTTCAGGCGGAGAGCAGACATTAACGGCGGTCGCGCTTATCTTTGCGATGTTTATGACCACACCAGCCCCGATTTGCGTGCTTGACGAGGTGGATGCACCGCTTGACGATGCCAACGTCGATCGTTTCTGCGATTTGCTCGAGGAGTTCGCGGATCGTGGCCAGACCCGGTTCCTTGTCATTACCCACCACCGTTTGACCATGGCGCGTATGGACAGGCTTTATGGTGTGACAATGGCTGAGAGAGGTGTCTCGCAACTGGTTTCTGTGGATCTTCACCAGCAGCTCGATTTTCTTGAAGCCGCCGAATAAGGATAAAGCGCATGGCCGACCTGAAAGACCTTGAAGACAAGATCGAACAGTTTAGATCACGTGGTAAGACCGAATCTGACAAGCAAAAGGAAGATCAGGAAATGGCGGATCGCAGCACAGGGATGCGAGCCGGGTCCGAATTTATTTCCTATGTTTTTGCCGGCGCCCTCGTAGGTTGGCTTCTGGGGTCGTTTTTCGGGCATTTGGCGCTCTGGCTGATTGTCATGATGTTTGCCGGTTTCGGGCTGGGAATTTTCCGCGCGGCCCAGATCATGAAATAAGCTACCAAATAATGCACATATAAGCGAAACAAGGATTGCAATTGCGTTTAAAAAACGCTACAAACTCCCCCGAAACTGACCGGAAAACCTACTAAGTTAGAGGATAGTCGTGGCGGATCCGCTTCACCAGTTCCAGATTGAACCAATCATCCCCCTCCATGTTGGCGGGGTTGACTTGTCATTTACCAACTCATCGCTGTGGATGATGATCGGGGTATTCGTTTCCGCCGGTTTCATATCTATGGCCATGAAGCGCAAAGCGCTGGTCCCGGGTCGCATGCAGGCCGCGGTCGAAATATTCTATGAGCTGGTCGCCGGAATGATACGGCAGAATATCGGCACTGAGGGCCGCAAATATTTTGCTTTCATCTTTACCCTGTTCATCATTGTTATGATGGGTAACTTGCTCGGTCTGATCCCCTACTCCTTTACATACACCAGTCACATTATTGTGACGGCGGGATTGTCGTTCTTTGTTTTTGGGGCTGTTCTGGTTATGGCTTTTGCCACCCACGGCATCCGTTTCCTCGGCCACTTTGCCCCGAAGGGCGTGCCGTGGCTGATTTACCCGGTTCTGGTGCCTATTGAAATCGTTTCTTATATTGCGCGCCCGATTACGCACGGGCTGCGTCTGTTCGCGAATATGCTTGCCGGCCACATTATGCTGAAAGTCTTTGCAGGTTTCAGTGTCGGCCTTGCCGGTCTTGGTGTTGTCGGCGTTGCAGCAGGCATTGTGCCGATGCTGGTCAACTCCGGCCTGCTGGCTTTCGAGCTTCTGATCGCACTGCTGCAAGCATATGTTTTCACAATTCTGGCCTGTATCTACCTTAAAGATACGGTCGATCTTGAGCACTAATCTAAAACGTTTGTTAAACCTGAAAAATAGAGAGAAAGAAGGAAAACAAAATGGAAATTGAAACAATGAGACTGTTGGCATCTGTGCTGGCTCTTATGCCGACCATTGGCGTTGTTATCGCTCTTGGCATGATCTTCAGCGCTTACAACCTTGCTGTTGGCCGCAACCCGAACTCTGCCGATGCGCTTGAGAAGAAATTCTGGCTGACTTTCGCATTCGTCGAGATGTTCGGTCTCGTCGCTATCGTTGCTTGGGCTCTGCTTTACTTCACGGGCTGATATGCTGAAAAACTGCTTAAAGCCTCTGAACGCCTTATATGCCGGTGCTGTCGTCTGGGCAGTCCTGCCGGTACGTGCGGCGTTGGCGGAATCGGCTCACGCTGTTGATGGCTCTCATGGTGCCGACCATGGCGTTGATGCGAATGCGCATCACGAAGGCGGCGGCGGAGGGCTTCCGCAGCTTGATACCTCAACGTTTGCGGGGCAGATTTTCTGGCTGGCGGTGGCGTTTGCGATCATGTACATGATCTTTAGCCGCCGCTCTCTGCCGGAAATTTCAGGCGTGCTTGAAAATCGTCAAAACCACATTCAGAGCGATCTGGAAACGGCAGAGCGTTTGAAAAGCGAAGCGTCAGCCGCTCAGCAAGCTTACGAGTCCGGACTGCAAGAGGCTCGTGATGCTGCGACTTCAGCTATGGCCGAGGCTCAGGAAAGAGTGAGCGCTAAGGCTGAAAAGCAGGCTGAGGCCTTCCGCGAAAAGGCAGACAAAGAAATCATGGCGCTAGAAAAGAGCCTTGAGACTGCCAAGGAAGGTGCGATGGACGATATGAATACCATCGCAGCAGAAATCGCCAGTGAAGCCGCCAAAAAGATCGTTGGTATTCACGCCGATCCCGAGCAGGCAAAAACTGTGGTCGAATCCCTGAATACCGGCACCAAGAAGGCAGCATAGGAATAGTCATGGAACTTCTTCAGGACACTCAAATCTGGATTCTCATATCTTTCGTGATCTTCGTTGCCGTTCTTTGGAAGGGAGCGAAGGACAAGGTTCTGATGGCTTTGGACAGCCGTATTGAACAAGTCCGCCGCGAAATTGAGACCGCTGAATCACTTCGGGTCGAGGCACAGGAGCTGCTGGCGCAATATCAGCGCAAACAGCGTGATGCTGCCAAGGAAGCTGAAGAGATTGTTGCAAACGCCAAGGCTCATGCCGAGGAAATCCAGAAGCATGCAGAAAAAGAGCTGAAGGAAATCGCAAAGCGTCGCGAGAACCAACTTGCAGAACGTCTGCAGCGGATGGAGCAGACGGCGCGTCAGGAAATCCAGACTTATGCCGCAGAACTGGCAGTCAAGGCGACGACTGAGATTATCGCGCGCCAGATGGACAAGAAGACCAACGAAAACTTGATTGATCAGTCGATTAAAAATGTTTCCGATCAACTCAGTTGAGCGTATGTAAAGTCCGGTGAACGGGTTGTATGACATCAACGAGAACATGAAACGCACGAAATTAGCCCTTTTTGTCGCTACGGCGCAGAAGGGCTTTTCTTTTGTTACATGCCCCCGCCCTGCTATGCTGGGTTTGCTATGATTTTTTCACCACCCCATATGGAAGACGGCGCCCGCTGGGCCGGTATGCGCGTGGGGCTTCTCGGCGGATCTTTCAATCCGCCGCATAAAGGTCATGTCCATGCCAGTCTGATAGCCATGAAGGCCCTGCAGCTTGATGCTGTCTGGTGGCTGGTGTCTCCGCAAAACCCCCTTAAGAAGCGTGCCGAGCTAAGCTTTGACGAGCGATTTGCCCTTTGCCGGCAACTTGTTGAAGACCCGCGTATCATCGTAACGGAGTTGGAGCGAGGTTTTGGCACAAATAAAACCTGGGAGACAATCCGGGAATGCAGACGGCATTTTCCGCAAGCACAATTTGTCTGGATAAGCGGTATCGATAACGCCCTAACGATGCATCGCTGGCATAACTGGAGATACATACTGGACAATGTCGCGACTGCCCACATTGCGCGACCTCCAGCATGGAGCCTAATTGGGGACTGCCCGCTAAAAATGTTAACCTCGCAAAGGCATTTTTATCTGCAAAAAGCGCAGAGAGTGCCACTATTGCCGCGGCATACTTACTGGATTCTGCAAACAAAATTGATGGGTATTTCTTCTACGCAAATCAGGAATAGCCGTAATAAAGCTACGAAAAGTCTTGAATAAGCCCGTGCGTATTTTAGCTTTTATTATGTGTGTTGGTTGCGAGGCCTGCCAAAAAGGCGTAAAATTAAAGTATGAACAGAGCTTTTTGCTTTATTTCAAGATCGGAGGTTGTGTGACGGTAACACGCGGTTACACTTCATTTGATTACGTTAGCCATAGGCAGTCTGGATGCGCTTCGACGCTTGCACGTCGGAGCGTTTTTGCTTATTGCTAACACCGCAAGTGCAACAACAAAGGAGGCTACTGCCATTTTAAAGACTTATAGCAGCGGATCTTACAGTCCGGAACAGTTGAAAGAGATTGCCGAGCAATCGCTGGACGCTGATAAAGCAGAAGATATAACAATTATTGATCTTAAGGGGCAGACCGCAATTGCGGATTACATGATCGTTGCCTCTGGTACTTCCTCAAGACAAGTCGGTGCCTTGGCGGACAAACTGCAGCAGCGTTTGAAAGCAATCGGCGTGTCCGATATTCGCGTAGAAGGTAAGGACCAGTGCAACTGGGTCATTCTGGATGCTGGCGATATTATCGTCCACTTATTCCGTCCAGAGGTGCGCGAGTTTTATAACATTGAAAAAATGTGGCAAACGCACGTTCAGCTGCAAGAGGTTGTCGCACCGATGCCTGTCCGGTAGACTTTCCCAGCCTGATAAATTATCCGGCGTTGGGTCATATTACCAGAGGACAGCTATCGCATGCTCCATATCGACATCATAGCCGGCGGACGGCTGCGTGATCAGTCTCTATTGTCTTTGTGGCAAGATTATTCCAAGCGCCTTCAATGGTCTTTAAATCTGCATGAAATAGAGGCAAAAAAGCCGACCGATGAAGAACAAAAATTTCTCGACCGGATTGACCCTCAAGCCTACGTTTTTGCACTGGACGAACGCGGCAAAAGTCTTGGAAGCGTGGCATTTGCGCATAAGATCGATGATATTTCCGCAGGGGGCATTTCCAAAATCCAGTTTATTATCGGCAGCGCCGATGGCCTGACCGAGCCCATCCGTAAAAAAGCAGATTTTTTGTTATCTTTTGGCATCCAGACATGGCCACATATGTTGGTTCGTATTATGCTTGTCGAACAGATTTATCGTGCCCAGCAAATTATGTGCGGGCATCCTTACCACCGCGAATAGTTTAAATGTTTCATATTCTTGGCGTAACCTTATTGCTGGCCCTTTTCCTGCCTGCGTCCGCTCTTGCGGATACGCCGCCCCTGCCCGAGCGGAAAAGCTCTCTTGAGACAATACAGCAAGACCTAAAAAAGAAGCAGGAGTCACAGGTTACGCTGGAACGCAAGCTAGCAGACACGCAAAAGGAACTCGCCAAGACCCGTGATGAG
>CBDUPU010000176.1:0-5020 GCA_965369185.1 uncultured Rhodospirillales bacterium | reverse complement strand
GGTATCGGCTTTAACGCTGCGGTTAGCGGCCCGGATGAGCGCAAGACCGGAGAGGTCCTTGCTGGTGTCGAGCCGGAAGATCTGGTGCAATTCGGTATGATCCCGGAATTTGTCGGCCGTGTGCCGATTATCGCCCCCTTGAAGGATCTGGATGAAAGTGCGCTTGTGCGTATCCTGACAGAGCCGAAAAACGCGCTGGTTAAACAGTATAAGCATCTCTTTGAACTTGAGGGCGTTACGCTGGAATTTACCGATGATGCGCTGAAGGCAGTTGCTGATCAGGCGATTATCCGTGAAACCGGTGCGCGCGGCCTGCGATCGATCATGGAAAACCTGTTGCTTGAGACAATGTATGATTTGCCCGGCCGTACCGACGTTCAGAAAGTCGTTGTGACTGGCGAGCATGTCCGCGAGGGCACCAAGCCTGAACTGGTTCTAGGGGGAAGCAACGACAATAAGAGCGCGCCAACGGTCAACCAGTCTTTGAAACCGGGCATGTAATATTAAGTATTACAGGTTGGACGCGGCGCGGATCAGGCGTCGCTATAATCGCTCACCAGCACTTCACGTTTACCGACATGATTGGCAGGGCCGATAACGCCCTGCTTTTCCATTTCCTCGACGATACGGGCAGCGCGGTTATAACCGATTTGCAGATAGCGCTGGATGAAGCTGGTAGAGGCTTTGCGCTCGCGTGCGACAAGGGCCACGGCCTGATCATAAAGTTCATCGACTTTATCGCCGCCATCGCCTTCTTCACCGAACAGGGCACCCATAACGGCGCTATCGCCAAAATCGCCGCCTTCGGTCACATCTTCGAGATATTGCGGTTCGCCCTGATCTTTCAGGAAGCCGACTACGCTCTCGACTTCGTCATCAGCGACAAACGGGCCATGTACGCGCAGCAGGCGTCCGCCGGGTGCCATATACAGCATGTCACCCATGCCAAGAAGCTGCTCTGCACCGTTTTCACCGAGGATCGTACGTGAGTCGTACACCGAGGTAACCTGGAAGGAAATACGGGTCGGGAAGTTGGCTTTGATGACGCCGGTGATAACATCTGTTGAGGGGCGCTGGGTTGCCATCAGCAGGTGGATACCGGCGGCACGGGCCATCTGGGCAAGCCGCTGGACGGCGCTCTCAACGTCTTTTCCGGCTACCAGCATCAGGTCGGCGAATTCATCGACAACGATGACAATATAAGGCAGTTCCGTCATGTCCATGGGCTGTTCTTCGAAAACCGGCTTGCCGGAATCTGGGTCAAAGCCGGTCTGGACTTTGCGCATCATCGTTTCGCCCTTCTTGCGGGCTTCGGCGAGACGGGCGTTATAGCCCTCGATATTACGGACGCCAAGGCGCGACATGGCGCGGTAGCGGTTTTCCATTTCCTGTACCGCCCATTTCAATGCCACGACCGCCTTGCCCGGCTCAGTGACAACCGGGGAAAGCAAATGCGGAATATCGTCATAGACAGAGAGTTCGAGCATTTTCGGGTCGATCATGATCAGGCGGCACTTTTCCGGCGGCAGGCTGTAGAGCAGCGACAGGATCATGGTGTTGATCCCGACCGACTTACCGGAACCGGTCGTCCCCGCGATCAGCAAGTGCGGCATTTTGGCGAGGTCGGCAATGACCGGCTGGCCGCCAATATCCTTGCCGAGGATCATCGGCAGGTGCGCTTTGGTTTTTTGCATGTCCTGCGTTTCAAGCAGTTCACGCAAGTAAACTGTTTCTCGCTTGGCGTTCGGCAGTTCGATGCCAATGACGTTATGCCCCGGAATAACCGCGCAACGCACGGAAATCGCCGACATAGAGCGGGCGATATCGTCTGCAAGACCGATCACGCGGGAGCTTTTCGTACCCGGCGCTGGTTCAAGTTCATACAGCGTGACGACGGGGCCTGGGTGAATCCTGACGATTTCGCCGTTAACATTAAAATCGCTCAGTACGCTTTTTAGCAGCTCCGCATTCTGGCGCAGTGCCGCTTCGTCAAGTTTTTGCTCAATGTCTTCGGGCGGGACTTCTTGTAACAGGTCAATCGGCGGCAGTTCCCAATCGGTCGAATCGTCCAGTGCAAAGCTGCTTTGTTTGCTGGTCCCGCTGCTTACTTTTCTCTGCGGGCTGACGACTTTGATGGCTGTTTCCTTGCGCGGGGCGGCGGGTGCGGAGTCTGACATAGCGGCAGCTTCGGCCGCCGGTGCGGGGGCTTCGCTTAAAGGCGGTTGTTTGCGTCCGGTAATTGCCGTTTTTTTCGCGGCAGGTTTGGGTTCGCGGCGACGTATGGGCTGGGCGTAGGCCGGGTCATTATAGTGACGTATCCAGCTGTAAAAACTTCTGACATAGTAGGCCGAAATCAGGGCGGCCTCGCTGGTATAATACCAGGCATTATGCAGGACAAAGCGCCATTCATTGCGGGAAACCGCAGCGGCGAGATTAAGGGCGGGAAAACCGCCAATCCCTGCAAGGACAGCAACGAGCGTATGTCCGTTATCCGGGGTGTACGCGCTGATCGTTCCGGCAACGGCGTCCAGCATCAGTGTGCCGCCGCTACCGCCAAGATAAGGGTGTACCAGCCAGTCGCCTGCTGGCAGGCGGGCAAAAGCGACGGCGGCAAGAAGTATGGTGGCTATGGCTCCGGCCAGTCTCTTCCAGAAGGGCATCAGCGGATGACGTGCCCAGATGCGCGCGCCCCATGCTGTCATGATGATTCCGAAAATGGCGCCGCCAAGCCCGATGGTCTGGAGCATGAAGTCAGCAGCATAGGCGCCGGGAATGCCGAGCCAGTTCGCGATCTGGTCCGCCTCTGCGGCGCTTGCCGTATTCCATGACGGGTCGGTATGGCTGTAGGATGCAATTGCGGCCAGCAGGGCAAGTCCGCCGCCGAGCATCAGCAGCGCTGTGCCGTCTACAAGGCGGCGCGCCAGGAAGATCTGTACCGATTCAGGCAGGAATCCGGATGTTTTTTTCTTTTTCTTTTTTACGACTTTTGAATAGCGACCCATGATGCTCGAAAACCGGTTGGAAATGGCTGAAGAATGCGGAGAACCCACGGTTTTCAGTTTAACGCGCCGTGTGAGCAAACACAAGCAGAGAGGGGCGGTTACGGTAAATTTTATGCGTGGGAGGGGTGCACAGAAAAACCATAGATGATTTGCGGGAGATTACTGTTTTGTTAACACTTCATTAACTTTTCTGCGGTTATGTAACATAAGACGGTATAGGGAGGACTGGTAATGGGGAATCTGGCGCGGATCGCGACACAAGCAGCTGACAGCGAATATACGATTTATACGTTCGAGATGGGGGCGGGGAACAGCCGTCGCCACAAAAGCTGGACAAAGCGCGACACGAAAAAAGAAATGACCGATGCGTTGACCGTGGCCGAAAATATTTTTCGTACCGGAAAATACGGCAAGGTTGAAGTGAAGCAGAAATATTTCGACCGCAGAAAGAATCGCAAGGTCGATGTTACGTTGAAGGTTTTTGAAGAGAAAAACGAAAAGGAAATTGACGTATTTGCCATGTTCCTTTTCGCGCTTGTTTGTGCGGCTGCCGTTTTTGCCGCGACCTCAATCGTGAACGGCTAGAGGCAAATCAGGCTGCGGTCGGGCCGCCATTGTCGTCTTCCTGAATTTCGCCCATCGGGTCTTGTTCGACCAGCGTTGCAACCTGATCAAAAACATTAGCGTTTTCGTCCATTTGCGGTTTCAGCGCGACATTCTGCTCTCCGACTGTGCGAAAAAAGTTGGCTGCGTCACGCAGCAGGCGGCCAGCCAGTTGGGCATGTGAAGGCATATAAAACTCCATAAGGTTTCTAGGTTTACGTCTAAAACACCCTAACACGATGTAGTGCAGGGGATGCAAGCCCTTCGTGAAGTTTTTATTGGCCGCCGCGGCGGAACGGGTGGGCCGGGTAAGTGCCCAGAATGCTGACTTCGCTGGCATAAAAATTCAGCTCTTCCAAAGCCAGTTGCAATGCCGCGCTGTCCGGGTGGCCTTCGACCTCGGCATAAAACTGGGCAACGTTAAAGCCTGCGCCGACATAACTTTCGAGTTTGGCCATGCTGACGCCGTTTGTGGCAAAGCCGCCCAGTGTTTTATAGAGCGCTGCCGGAATGTTACGTACGCGGTAAACCAGACTGGTCAGGACAGGCTCGTTTTCGTTATAGGCCGGAATTTGCGGCTCTGGCGACAGGATCAGGAAGCGGGTGGTATTATGCGCCGCGTCCTGCACATCACCGATCAGAATGTCCAGATCGTACGTTTCGGCGGCAAGGGTCGAGGCGATGGCGCCATGGCTTTTATTGCCGTGCGCTGCAACTTCTGCGGCGGCGCCTGCCGTATCGGCGTGCACTTGCGGCTTAAGGCCGAGTTTCTTGATCATCTTCCGGCACTGTGGGATTGCGTGTACGTGGCTATGGACGAATTGCAGATCCTCGATAGTCGCGCCCTTAACGCCAAGCAGCGCGTGGTGAATTGGCTGGAAATGCTCGCCGATAATATACAGACCGCCTTGGGGCAGCAAATGGTGGACATCGGCGACCCGTCCGGCCAGCGTGTTATCAACCGGTATCATGGCCAGATCGGCAAGCCCTTCGCGTACGGCGGTAAAGGCCTCTTCGAAAGAATCGCAGGGCAGTGTTTCCATTTGCGGGTAAACCGCGCGGCAGGCGAGATCCGAATAGGCTCCGGCATAACCCTGAAAGGCTATCTTGTTACTTTTGGCGTTCATATTATTGTCTGGTCATTGTCCGGTTGAAAAACTATTCCTTGTTCTTTAGCGCAATTCTTTGTATATGCGAAGTGTTAAGCGATGTCGATAAACTGAAAAAGATCGGTCTGTTCGGCACATTAAAGATTAAACTATTATCTGGATGTTTCTCATGAGTGGTATGGAATTTAACAAGATCTTCGCCGCAATCCTGGTGGCCGGAATTGTCGCAAGCCTGTCCGGCTTCATTGCACGGGAAGCATTGCACCCGCACGATCTGGAAGAAGACGCCGTAAAAATTGAAGGCGT
>CBDUPU010000175.1:0-5044 GCA_965369185.1 uncultured Rhodospirillales bacterium | reverse complement strand
CAATAATATTGTTTTAGTTAATCCAACTCGCACTGGTCATACATTTAATAACTGGACAGAAGGCAACACCATATTTGCTGGTAGCACAGGCAACAAAACCTTTACGGCAACATTTACAATTAACACTTTTGACGTAGTATTTAATGGAAATACAAACACTGCTGGTTCAATGAGTGATCAAACTTACGATTACAATGAAATAGCAGATTTAACAGCAAACGCTTACACAAAAACAGGCTACACTATAGTGAGCCTGTTACATGCTTTCAAAAGAAATCTTCAGATTTTTATCAGCTTTAATGGGTAAGCGGCACTTGCTGTCCGGGCGCACGACCTAACGTGCAATGCGCGTATCTTCGTTCTGAATCTTTTTCTGGAGCTGAAGAAGACCGTAAACAAGAGCCTCAGCCGTTGGCGGGCACCCCGGAACATAAATATCAACAGGCACAATACGATCGCAGCCACGAACCACCGAATAAGAATAGTGATAATAGCCGCCGCCATTAGCACAAGAGCCCATAGACACGACCCAACGCGGCTCCGGCATCTGGTCATACACGCGGCGTAGCGCGGGCGCCATTTTATTACACAGTGTACCTGCAACGATCATCACATCGGACTGACGCGGGCTCGGACGCGGAATCATGCCGAAACGGTCAAGGTCATAGCGGCTCATATAGGCGTGAATCATTTCCACCGCGCAGCAAGCAAGGCCAAACGTCATCGGCCACAGCGAACCCGTACGCGCCCAGTCAAACAAGCGGTCTGCCTGCGTCAGCAAAAAGCCTTTTTCCTCAAGGTGCTTGGAAATCGCGGCCGGAACGACATCTTGCTGCTGCGCCGGCACCAGTGGCACGTCAGTCTTCAGATCATATTCCGGCGCTTTAATTACTTTGCGATCGTGAGTCATGCTGATCTAACCTGTGTCTTCGCCCGACTATTCCCAGTCAAGCGCCCCTTTCTTCCACTCGTAAATAAAACCGATCGTCAAGATGCCAAGAAAACTGACCATCGACCAGAAACCGAACATCCCGATATCGCCAAGCGCGACAGCCCATGGGAACAGGAATGCGATCTCCAGATCGAAAATAATGAACAGAATCGCAACAAGGTAAAAACGTACATCGAACTTGCTACGCGACTCGGCAAACGCTTCAAATCCGCACTCATAAGCGGCGAGCTTTTCCGGATCAGGGTTCTGCTTGCCGACAATCAAAGAAGCGATGATCATCAACAGCGAAAGCCCCCCGGCAACAACCAGGAAAATCAGGATCGGCAAATATTCAGATAACAGCTCTTCAGGCGCCATGGTTCGATACTCTTTTGTTACCACTATCTACATACACGATTAGATAGCCCGATCAAGGATTCTCTTCATTTTTGACACCGGACACAAGCCTCGAAATCGGCCATAAAAAAACGGCCCTTTTAAAAAGGGCCGATTTCTAGGACTGTGCCATTTTAGAAAAAATGGCGCGAGAGACGGGACTTGAACCCGCGACCTCCGCCGTGACAGGGCGGCATTCTAACCAACTGAACTACTCCCGCGCAGTCGAGATCGCTTTAATACAAAATTATTTGGGCATGTGTCAATCACATTTCCAATAAAAAATGCATTTTATGCAGCAAGCTCGGCCGGCTCCGGATTAAACGGCAGATCCAGCGACTTCGCTACACTTTCATAAGTCACCTCTCCGCGGCAGATATTAAGGCCATTGCGCAGATTGGGGTCTGCAAGCAACGCTTGTTTCCAGCCCATATCAGCCAGCCTTAAACCATAGGGCAAAACAGCATGGTTCAGCGCCAATGCAGAAGATAGCGGTACCGCACCCGGCATATTCGCGACACAATAATGCACGACATTATCAATCACATAGACCGGATCATTGTGAGTCGTCGCCTTACTGGTCTCAAAGCACCCGCCCTGATCAATCGCGATATCGACGATAACCGTACCCGGTGCCATCTGTTTCAGCATGTCACGCGTGACAAGCTTCGGAGCCGAGGCGCCTGGAATAAGCACCGCGCCGATAATAAGATCCATCTGCGGCGCGTTTTTCTCGATAAAATCGCTGCTTGAATAAACGACATCAGCCTGCCCACGGAAGTAATCATCCAAAAAGCGAATCCGGTCATGGTCCTTTTCGAGAATCGTAACCTTGGCGCCCATACCAACAGCAACACGCGCAGCATTAAAGCCGGCAACACCGCCGCCAATTACGAGCACGTTCGCCGGCAGCACACCCGGCACGCCGCACATAAGGCGGCCAGTACCACCCAAATGCTTCTGAAGGTAATGAGAGCCGACAATCGTCCCCAGACGCCCGGCAACCTCACTCATCGGCGCCAGCAGCGGCAACCCTTTACCGTCACGGCCGGTAACAGTTTCATAGGCAATGGCAACGCATTTGGAATCCATCAGGGCGCGCGTCTGTTCGGGATCCGCGGCGAGATGAAGATAGGTAAACAAAACCTGGTCTTCGCGCAGCATCTTGCACTCTTGCGGCTGAGGCTCCTTGACCTTCACGATCATATCCGCTTCGTCGAAGATCTCCTTGGCTGTCGCGCGAATCTCCGCGCCAGCCTCTTTGTAATCATCGTCGGTAAAGTTGATTCCCAGACCGGCTCCGGCCTCAATGATAACTTTGTGACCATGATTGACGTATTCTTTAACAGAGGATGGCACCAGCCCTACCCGGTGTTCCTGCGCTTTAATCTCTTTCGGACATCCGACGATCATTTACTTCTCCTGCGTCTAGAAATTGCACTTGCCAAACTGTAGCAGTTTTGGCGGACAATTCTATACGCAGCGAAAGGAAATCACCAGATACGTTATGGCCTTAATTTCGGGTGGTTGAATATACTTTGAACATAAGGGCGCTCTCGTGCACCTGATTAATATCATATGCACAGACACTCAAGCCTGACATTTTATTAGGCTGTGACTGAACCTTGCGAGTCACCTGAATTGCCTCTTTATATTCTTCACACTCCAGCTCTGCGAGCAGAGTCTGAAGAACGTGATCCTGTTTAACCAGAACCTCATAATACTTTTTAATGATCCGCGGCATCCCCGATAAAATCGAATCGATTTTCTCTAGCTCTTCTTCCGACACTCCGGAGTTAGAATAAAGCTTAATCACCTTATCCCACATCACTTCGTAGCCCTGAATTTCCGACAACTCTTTATACGACGAACTATCATCAGCCTCATCAATTTCGGCAATACTCTTGCTGGTCGCCGTTCTGGCGTGCCCCATCTTACGCATGACAGCGTCATAGTGCTTGATATAATGCTCAAGCACATAAGTCATTAAACGCTCTGCCTCCTGCGGATCTAGCTGGTTTGTATCCGTACTCATTTACCCTTACCTTTTACCCACACACTCATTAGGGAACCGTTTCACCCTAACACCCATTATGGATAACAAACCTTATGTTTGTATTAATGAACACTAATCTAAACGAAAAAATTTAGATTTTTGTTTATTATCAAAGTGTTGGAAAAAGGTATAAACGTGTATTTTTTTGCCGCACACTTACTATGCGGTGTCAATTCCGTTAAATATCATGGAGAAAAAATGGTGGGCGGTGACGGGCTCGAACCGCCGACCCTCTCGGTGTAAACGAGATGCTCTTCCAACTGAGCTAACCGCCCCAAGGGAGGTAGTACTGTTAAATGGTTTCGAAACAAATTTCAAGCCAAATAAAACTTCGGCCCTGCATTTTTGCAAGGCCGAAGCGAAACTGTATAAACAGTCAAAGAAAACTTACTTGTTAACAGCTTCTTTGAGTTCTTTACCAGCTTTGAATTTCGGCTGCTTGGAAGCAGGAATGTCGATTTTTTCGCCAGTGCGCGGGTTGCGACCAGTGGTAGCTGCACGCTTTGCAACGGTGAAAGTACCGAAACCAACCAGACGTACTTCGCCGCCTTTTTTCAGGGTCAGTTTGATGCTGTCAAAAATTGCCTCAACAGCAGCTTGTGCTTTGGTTTTCGGCAGGTCAGCTTTTTTAGCTACTTCATTCACGAGTTCTTGCTTGTTCACGGGAACCCCCTTCGTTTGAGTTGATAAAAATCAAGCAAATATCTATCCGTCACATCACTATGAAATGACAGGCCTGAAGCAGTTAAGTATCCTCTAATGCAGGCACAGCAACAGCTTCAGACGAATCAGTTATACGCGGATATTTTCGGGGTTTCAATGCCGAATTACGTCTTCGCCCTTGTTTTCTGCAGTTTTCGAGGGAATTTGTTCAATTTCTTCCCCTTCTGCACTAACTAAAGGCTCTGGCAGACGTATAAGGGCGTGCGCGAGCACCTCTTCAATCGTGTTAACAGGTACGATTTCAAGGTGTTTTTTGACACGATCCGGGATGTCCGCAAGGTCTTTGGCGTTATCCTTGGGAATAAGAACCTTCTTGATTCCTCCCCGCAGAGCCGCCAGAAGTTTTTCCTTGAGCCCGCCAATAGCAGTGACATACCCGCGAAGGTTGATCTCGCCCGTCATAGCGACATCCCGGCGCACTTCAATTCCCGTAAGCGATGAAATAATAGCAGTCGTCATCGCAGCACCGGCAGAAGGGCCGTCTTTCGGGGTCGCCCCCTCCGGCACGTGAACGTGAATACTGGTTTTCTCCAGCAATGACTGCTCGATGCCGAATTTAGCCGCACGTGACTTCATCAGCATTTCCGCAACAGTTACGGATTCCTTCATCACTTCCTTTATATTGCCCGTCGTTGTGACTTTGCCATCCTTACCAGGCATCGTTACCGCCTCGATTGACAATAGATCACCACCAAACTCGGTATAGGCAAGGCCGTTAACAATACCGGTCCTGTTCTTCAACTTCGCCGAAGCGGTATTTCTGCACACCGGCAAACTTTTCAATGTTACGCAGCGTAACGTTAACCCGCTTGCGCCCTTTCATCAGGATTTCCTTGATGGCTTTACGGCACAGATTGGCGACTTCCCGCTCAAGGTTACGCACCCCGGCTTCGCGCGTGTAGTGACGAATCAAGTGACGAATCGCCTGATCATTGATC